>JBLNAU010000340.1:0-5369 GCA_050259515.1 Syntrophothermus sp. | reverse complement strand
CATGCAGGGCGAGTCTCTCTTTTTGATGGATTATCGAGGCGACTAGGATTTTGCCGGAAACCAGCGTTTAATATCACGTCGGTTCCAGAAAAACACGGCGATCATGATGGCGACCCCAAATAAATAGATAAAAAATGGCAGGTACACCGCAGGATTTGAGTTGTCGGTGCCGGTTAAGTTTTCCAATTCGGTCCCTGCCGCGGCGGCCAGGCTGATCTGCCATAATAGCAATGCGCCGATGCCCACAAGAGCCAGCATAAGCATGCGGAAGGAGGCGAACCATCCTTTCCGGGTAGTCACTCCTCGCAGGATCAGGATGGTTAGTACACAGAACAGAATGATCTGAAGAATCAAGCCGATGAACAAATTTCCAAATGTGCCATCTGATAGCTGCGTCAATTCCTCTGTAGCGAGGAAATACTTAAAAGAGCTTCCCACCGTAAATGCGGTCAGGTACACCATAAAGTAATAAATGGTGGTAACGATCGGTGAATATACGGTTTGGTAGCTCACCGGGCGCATCCCCAGCGCTTTAAGGAGTTCCGCGGGATTATCCAGTAATTTCGCGATAACATCCAGCTTGCGGACCCCCGGGCGGAAATCAATCCACTGAATTCTCTTCAGATCCGGGGAGATGTTGTCATTGTGTTGTAGCATGACGGGAAATACGACCTGTTCATTAGGAGAAGCATCTGTTTTCCCCTTGAAGCGCGAAATGATCACCAACACGGTATCTGCATCGTGGAGGTGGTCCTTCTGTATATGGCCATACTCTTTAAGCGTGTCGATCAGGTCCTGGGCCACGGCTCTGTCCTGCAGAGCATAATCCACAAAAAAGGATACCGGCTTGGGCACAATATTTTTCGCGTTATATGGATTCGCATACCGCGGCACGGTGGCTTCAGGTTTACCCCATCTCTGTAATGCAGAAGAGCGGAGGATTCCGAGCAGAAAAAAGCCGGCAAAAAGGCCGACCAGCATTGCATTCAGGATGCTGGTATCCTGTTCGTTGATATTGGATATACCCAGGGAAAAGAACAGGGCCATTGGCAGCATGATCAAAGCAGCCTGTACCTGGGTGAAGTTATAGTTCCGTTTAAAGATTTTGTAGGGCAGGGGAACCAAAATCCATGGAATGAAAAGTGTCCATAGCACGTAGAGGGAGGAAATCGCAACGATAATGCTTGTGACGAACGCTACCCAGATCATGAATGGTACTCTGAATCCGGTTTCGGGGACAGGATGTTCCTCCTGGATGGGTTGTTTTAGCTGGGAAAACAGCTCTTTTAAACCGGCTTTGTAACTGCCGCGAAAGTCCACCCACTCATATTTTTCGAGCTCCTTCGGTAAGTCCACTGCTTCGAATATCAGAAGAATGACGCGCTTGTTTGTATCCAGAAAATGGCGCCACTCCAACTCCACATAATCTGATGCGATGGACGCCTTGGATACCACTAAAAGAACAGTATCAGAATTTTTCAATCCCTTGGCGATCTGCTCATCCCAGGGAGTGCCGGGGATAAGTACCCGATAGTCGAGCCAGACGTTATATCCTTCACCTTCAAGCTTGCTGACCACGTCATCCACAAACCCCAATTCACGGCGTGAATAACTCATAAAGATATTTTTGGTCATACTTTACTCCCTGGCCAGACGGTGATCACCGCCTGGCTCATACTTCAAATATACAATAAATTCTGCAGACGATTTAAAGTAGCAAAACCCACCTGGGTGGGTTTGGTTTCGATTTTCACGTCTCCAGCAGGTCTTGTTCAAGCACACCCAGCTTGTCTAAAAGTCCCGGGCGGGTCATTCAGACCAATCTGCCAAGTTCTACTTTACCAGATAATACGATCTGTGGAATCCCTGCATTGTGATCCGTGCGAAACAAACAGGGTTGTTGACCTTGACAATCTGTGTTAAATTTGATAAACTATTGATGTATTAAATATAGTAAAACTGTAACAATTTCGAGACGGATGAATGTCAGCCCATAAACCACCCACCCGCAAATATGATTCAACCCGCCGTCAGGCCCAGGCCCGCCAGACGCGTCTTCAGATTGCCGAAGCAGCCCGGGTTCTTTTCCTGGAGCGAGGCTATGCGGGAACATCCATTGAAGCGATCGCTGAACAGGCCAATGTTGCCCCGGAAACGATTTATGCAACCTTCAGAAACAAACGCAACGTTTTATCCTTTCTATTCGATATTTCCATTGGAGGGGATGACGAAGATGTCCGCTTGCTGGATCGCCCGGATCCGCAGGCAGTACTGAATGAAACAGATCAACACCGCCAATTGACCCTGTTTGCCCGGGATATCACGAAGATCCTTCACCGCGCGGCTCCAATTTTTGAGATCCTGCGCATTGCCGCCAAAACAGAGCCGGAGATCGCAGAACTGGTACAGCGCCTTCTTCGGGAACGGATGGCGAATATGAACATGGTGGTCAAAAAAGTGGCTGCGAACGGACCGTTGCGGGAAGGGTTGAATCGAACGGGAGCTACAGAACTGATGTGGGCGATGACCAGTCCGGAGCTGTATTTGTTGCTCTCCCGTGACCGCGGCTGGAGCGACGAAGAATACACTCGCTGGCTGACCGATACATTGATCCGGCTGGTGCTGCCATAAGCTTTATTGTTATATCTATTTCCCATCGATAGGGAAGAAAAATTTTTAGATGAAGGAGAGTAAAAATGAATACCAAGATGAATACAAACACTGACCACTCGAATATCACCATCGATGCCCCTGTTCTTCT
Source organism: Syntrophothermus sp. (assembly GCA_050259515.1). Lineage (GTDB taxonomy): Bacteria > Chloroflexota > Anaerolineae > Anaerolineales > Villigracilaceae > Defluviilinea. Next base: position 2,608 of record JBLNAU010000340.1, on the reverse strand, counting down.
CGCGGTAGCCATCGTGCTGACCGTCCTGGTACAGTGGCTCGTGCCCCTTCCATTCCTGTCCGGCCTGCCGAGCCGCGTCCTTGGCGCAATCCTGTTCCTGGGAGGATTCGCTCTGGGGATGCCTGCCTTCCGCGGCATGCTGCACGCCAAAACGTCCCCCAACCCCCATCGGCCCTCCACTGCGCTCGTACGCGATGCAACGTACCGGTTCACGCGTAATCCCATGTATCTGGGGATGTTGATCTCCTACTCAGGCTTGTTTATTTTTCTTCAAAATCCGTGGTTTCTTCTGTTTCTTCCTATCCTTGTCTGGCTTTTCACTTTCTTGGTGATCATCCCGGAAGAGAGATATCTGGAAGAAAAATTCGGCAGTGAATATTTGGAATATAAGTCTCGCGTTCGTCGCTGGATATAAAAATAAGCCGGCTCAAGTGAGCCGGCTTATTGAATGTTTTATTACTTCACCAGGTTCCTCAGCACCGTATGGAGAATACCGCCGTTGCGGTAATAATTTACTTCCACTTCGGTATTGAGCATGGCGGTGACTTTGAACTCCACGATTGAGTTGTCGATCGTTGTCGCTCTGACGGTCAACACCGACTTGGGAGCCATACCGTTGCTCAGACCTACGATATCGAATTTCTCATCGCCCTTGAGACCCAGCGTTTCGGCGTTCTGGCCTTCCATGAATCTCAACGGCAGAATGCCCATGCCGACCAGGTTGGAGCGGTGGATGCGCTCGAAGGATTCGGCGATCACAGCCTTTACGCCCTGCAGCAGCGGACCCTTGGCCGCCCAGTCGCGGCTGGAGCCGGTGCCGTATTCCTTGCCGGCGATCACGATTACAGGAACGCCTTCCTTTTGATACTGCATCGCCGCGTCATAGATGCTCATCTCGGTTCCTTCGGGAAGGTGCTTGGTCAGGTTGCCTTCCTTGGGAGAGACCAGCAGGTTCTTGATGCGGATGTTGGCAAATGTGCCGCGCGCCATCACCAGGTCATTCCCGCGGCGCGAGCCGTAGGAGTTGAAATCCTTGGGCTGGATACCCAGACTCTGCAAATATTTTCCGGCCGGAGAGTCGGTCGCAATGTTTCCGGCGGGGGAGATGTGATCGGTCGTGATCGAGTCCCCGAACAGTCCGAGGACGCGGGCCGCTTTGATATCACTGACACTGGGTACGTTGAGCGTCACAGATTGGAAATAAGGTGGGTGATGGATGTAGGTGGATTTATTATCCCACTCATAGATCTCACCGCCGGAGACCTCGATATTCTTCCACATCTCGGAGCCTTCAAAGACGCTGGCATAGCGATCCTCGAACATCCCAACGTTCAGGCTTGTGGCGATGGTCTCGGCGATCTCCTGCTGGGTGGGCCAGATATCTCTAAGATAAACAGGGCCATCCGTGCCTTCACCGAGCGGCTCCCTATCGAGATCGATATCCACCGTGCCGGCCAGGGCGTATGCAACGACCAACGGGGGGGAAGCCAGGAAGTTGGCCTTTACCAGCGGATGGACGCGTCCCTCGAAATTGCGGTTCCCGGAGAGGACCGCCGCGGCGACAAGGTCACTGCCTGTAACTGCCTTGGCGACCTCACCGGGCAGCGGACCGGAGTTGCCGATGCAGGTCGTGCAGCCATAAGCGACGATGTTGAATCCCAGCTCGGCCAGCGGCTCGATCAGGTTGGCCTTGCGCAGATATTCGGTCACCACGCGTGAGCCGGGGGCCAGGCTGGTCTTGACGTACGGCTTGACCGACAATCCCTTCTCGACGGCTTTCTTCGCAAGCAGACCAGCGCCCACCATCACAGAGGGGTTGGAGGTGTTCGTGCACGAAGTAATGGCGGCAATGACGACCGCTCCATGGCGCATTGGCATCGAGCCGCCATTTGTTCCAAAGGTCGCTTCCTTCGCAACAGCTTCCGGCTTGAGCTCAAACCCGCGTTCCTTGACCGGAGCAGTCAGTGATCTCTTGAATGTCTCCTTCAATTCGGCCATCGGCACGCGGTCCTGCGGGCGCTTGGGGCCGGCCAGGGACGGCACCACCGAATCAAGATCGAGCTCAAGAGTATCTGTAAATTCCGGGTCGGGAGTATTGGGCTCACGGAAGAGACCCTGGGCCCGCATGTAGGCTTCCGTACGCTGGACCACTTCCTCGGGACGGCCGGTCAGGCGCATGTAACGGATGGTTTCATTATCCACCGGGAAAAATCCAACGGTAGCACCGTATTCAGGCGCCATGTTTCCAATCGTGGCGCGGTCGGTCAAAGGCATGCTGTTCAAGCCTTCGCCGTAGAACTCGACAAACTTGTCCACCACGCCGCGCTTGCGGAGCATCTGGGTGACGGTCAGCACAAGATCAGTGGCAGTGACGCCATCGCGCAATTTGCCGTGCAGCTTGAAGCCGATCACATCCGGCAGCAGCATGTCCATCGGCTGGCCGAGCATGACGGCCTCCGCTTCGATGCCACCCACGCCCCAGCCAACGACACCCAGGCCGTTGATCATGGTCGTATGCGAATCGGTTCCCACCAGGGTATCGGGGAAGGCGAGTAATTCACCGTTCTCCTGCCTGGTCATGACGACATCGGCACGATATTCAAGATTG
>JBLNAU010000339.1:0-4003 GCA_050259515.1 Syntrophothermus sp. | reverse complement strand
GGGAAGCCCTCCGACGCATCATCTCGATGGCCAGCCTGGCGATGTCTGCAGGCAGGAAGGTGCAGGTCTCGGTGCAGTCCGCATTTGGCTGCGGATATGAAGGGCCGGTCGCGCAGACAAGGGTGATGGACCTGGTCAAAGCTTATCTGGATAACGACATCCGCAACATCAGCCTGGCCGATACGGCCGGTCATGCCCTGCCGCAACAGGTCGAGGAGTTATTCTGCGCCATACGCGAGCTGGATGCGGATGTGGACCTCGCCTGTCACTTCCACAACACATACGGCCTTGGGCTTGCAAACTGCTATGCAGCCATCCAGAGCGGTGTAACCTATTTTGAGTCCTCCTTCGGCGGGCTGGGTGGGTGCCCATTCACCAAAGTCCCGGCCGGGAATGTCTCGACCGAAGACCTGGTCCACACATTGCAGCGCATGGGACTCCGCCAGGATATCCGGCTGGATGTTCTGTTGGATGTTGCCCGCCAGGTGGGCGATTTCTTCGAGCGCGATCTGCCCGGCCTGGTTTTGAAGTCCGGCTCGATCGTCGAATTCAAAGGACAGCCTGTATGAAACTCCTGGAAGGGATCCGGGTCCTCGACTTGACGAACGTACTCTCGGGGCCGTTCGCCACCCTGCACCTGGCTCTGTTAGGCGCAGAGGTGATCAAGATCGAGAACCCGGAAGGCGGCGATCTGGCACGCAAGCTGGGCAATGTTCCCCAGTACAACAAGCAACTGTTGGGGACCAGTTTCCTCGCCCAGAATGCCAACAAGAAATCGCTGACGTTGAATCTAAAAGCAGAAGAGGGCAAGGAGATCTTCCGCCAGCTGGCTCGTACGGCCGATGTGGTGGTGGAGAACTTCCGCCCGGGGGTAATGGCCAGGCTGGGGTTCTCCTATGAGGAATTGTGCAAGCTCAACCCCAAGATCGTTTATTGCGCCATCTCCGGCTTTGGTCAAAACGGACCGGATGCATTCAAGCCTGCCTACGATCAGATCATCCAGGGGCTTTCCGGGGTGATGGCGATCAATGGGGATGAACGGCTGAACCCGCTGCGGGCCGGCTTCCCGGTCTGCGACACGGTCGGGGGGCTGAATGCTACCTTTGCCATTATGGCGGCCCTCTTCCACCGGGAACGAACGGGCGAGGGCCAGTTCATCGATATCGCCCTTCTCGATTCGATCATGCCCTTGATGGGCTGGGTGGCAGCCAACCTGCTGATCGGAGGGCAGCAGCCAGCGTTATTGGGAAATGACAACTTCACGGCTGCCCCGTCTGGCATGTTCAGGACAAAAGATGGCCATATCAATATTGCGGCGAACCAGCAGGAGCAGTGGGAGAACCTGGCCGATGAGCTGGGCCTGGACGAATTGAAAACCGACCCACGCTTTCAAGAGCGTGATACCCGCAAGGCGAACCGCTGCCTGCTCACTCCCCTGCTGGAAGCCAGACTGACGGAGGAGACAACCGCCCACTGGGTGCAGGTGCTCAATGCGAAAGGAATCCCCACCGGGGACGTGCTCAGCCTGGAGGCGGCGCTGACCTCCGAGCAGGCCCGCCACCGGCAGGTGCTTGCAGAGGTGGAGCAGCCGCAGATCGGGAGCATCAAGATCTTCAACCTGACCGCCAGGTTCTCGAAGACACCTGGCTGCATCGAAACGCCGCCGCCGGTCTTATCCCAGCACACACAGCAGATCCTGACCGAGCTGGGATATTCGGCCGAGGAGCAAAAGGCGCTGAAGGAAAAGATGGTGGTGTGATTCCGCGCTGAGCGGAGGGGCAGTGATCGTTCTGCCCTGCAGTCGAAGCGCGCTTTGTTAGGAAATATCACACTTCATGTATCCCCGCCCTTCGACTACGGGCTACGCAAAGTACGCTTCGCCCTCCGCTCTGGGCGGAAATGATGTGATAAGGAGAGACAACCTATGCCAATGACAATGGTCGAAAAAATCCTGGCCCGGGCAACAGGCAGGCCCTCCGTCAAAGCCGCAGAGGTGGTCGAGCCGAGCGTGGACCTGGCCATGTCTCATGAAAATGCAGCCCTGGTCCTGAACCAGTTCCAGGAGATCTATCAGAGCACCGGCCTGGACGCCAAAGTCTGGGATCCGGAGAAGATCGCTATCATCTTTGATCACCGTGTCCCGGCCGAGAGCTCGAAGACGGCCACCAATCAGAAGAAGGTCCGCCAGTTTGTCGCCGAGCAGGGTATCACGAAGTTCCATGATATCCGCGGGGATGAAGGCGGCATCTGCCACCAGATCCTGCCGGAAAATGGCTATGTCCTCCCCGGGACGGTCGTGGTCGGGACGGATAGTCACACGACGAGTCACGGGGCGCTGGGCGCGTTTGCCTTTGGTGTGGGCGCCACCGAGATGGCGTCGGTCTGGGCCCTGGGGAAGGGGCTCAATGTCGAAGTACCAGCCACGATCCGCGTTCTGGTCCATGGCAAGCTTCCGCCTCGCGTGCTGTCCAAGGACCTGATCCTGTATTTGATCGGCCAGCTCACTGCAGAGGGTGCCAATTTCAAAGTGATCGAGTTTGGCGGCGAGGCGATCGACCAGATGCCGACCTCCGGCCGCCTGACGATCTGCAACATGTCGGTCGAGGCAGGCGCCACCTCCGGCATCGTCCCACCCGACCAGGAAACGCGGCGTTATCTCAAGGAAGTGGCCCGCCTCGCCGAGATTCCAGATCTCTTTGGGCCCGATCCGGACGCGGTCTACGAGCGCGTGATCGAGATCGATGCCGCCTCGCTGGCCCCGCAGGTCGCCTGCCCGCACACCGTGGACAATGTGAAGTCTGTGAAGGCAGTTGCGGGCACCCCGGTCCAGCAGATCGTGATCGGCTCATGCACGAATGGACGCCTCGATGATATCGAAGTAGCGGCTCGTCTGCTAGCTGGAAAAAAGGTGGCGCGTGGGGTGCGTATGCTGGTCTTCCCGGCCTCCGGGCGGATCTATCGCGAAGCGATGAAGGCGGGATACCTGATGACCTTGATGGAGGCAGGTGCCGTGATCGCCAACTCAGGTTGTGGACCCTGTCTGGGAGTCCACCAGGGTGCGCTCGGCAATGGAGAGACTGCCCTTTCCACCACCAACCGTAATTTCAAGGGACGGATGGGCAACCCGAACGCAGAAGTCTATCTCTGCTCCCCGGCCGTCGCCGCTGCCAGCGCGCTGACCGGCGTCATCACCGATCCGAGGGACTCGTAACCACAAGGGAAACGAAGTGTCACAAAGGTTATAAAGACCTTCGTGCACCTTCGTGACCCTTTGTGGTGAAAAGAGGTTGATATGGCTAAAGTAGTTTTAAAACTTGGAGACGATATTTCCACCGATATTATCTATCCCGGCCGATACATGGCGACCGTGCTCCCCTCTGAAACTCCTCAATATGCCTTTGCAGATATGCCGGAGTTCAATACAAAGCTGAAGGAGGGCAGGATCCCACCCGGCAGTGTCATTGTCGCAGGCAAAAACTTCGGTTGTGGCTCCTCGCGGGAACAGGCCGCCTCCTGTCTTAAGGGTCCAGACCTCGTGATCGTGGCGCGCCACTTTGCCCGCATCTTCCTGCAGAACTCGATCAATCTGGGCCTTCGCACCGTCGTTTGCCCGGAGATCGAAGCAGAAGTTGGAGACGAACTGGAAATCTCCGACGATTGTGTCCTGAACCGGACCAGTGGGAAATCCTTCCCAGTGATCCCACTGCCTGCTGCACGCCAGGCAATCATCGATGCCGGCGGATTGATCCCTTTCACCCGCAAGCTGCTGATGGACGGCTAGAGCAATATCCAGCGTGCTGGGGCGGGTTCCCTCTTCATTGTGCATCCTGGATGTGCTTCTCCAGCCACGCGCCCACGATCTGCAGGATGCGGACATCCACGGGTCGTTTGATCTGCTCTGGATAATTTTTGGTGGAAGGCAGGCCAGGAGAGGTATCCGTGCGCAGGAGGTGACTGACCTCCGGGAGCACGTGGCCTTCGAATTCACCCTGGACCAGTTTTT
>JBLNAU010000338.1:0-2846 GCA_050259515.1 Syntrophothermus sp. | reverse complement strand
TTCTCTGTTCTTTCGTTTGCCATCATCCTGAACTCCTTATCCTGTAATCTATGCCACCCCGGTGGGAGGCGCTCCTTGATCGGTCGAAATGGGAACGGGCTGCCAGCTCACGCCACCTGTGTTTTCAATCCGCCTCCCTTAATAGGGAGGCATCCCGCCTGCCCCACCGGCTGCAACATTGATCGGCACGGCAAAGCCGATGCCAATGAAGAAACTTTCCTTGGTGGGGTTGACGATCCCGGTGACTACTCCGATCACATTGCCATTGCTGTTCAGCAGTGGACCGCCGGAGTTGCCGGGATTAATGGCCGCGTCCACCTGGATCAGTCCATGGATCATGCCGGACTGGTTGGGCGGCCGGTAGGACCGGTCGAAGCCTGAGATCACACCCGCGCTCATCGAGCTGTACAAGCCAAAGGGATTTCCCACCACGTAGGCTTCATCGCCCACCCGCATCGAGCCCACGCTGCCGATCGTCGCAGGCACAATCACCTGAGGCAGTGCCGAGGCGCTCACCATGGCGATATCGATATCAGGCTGGGACGAAAGGATCTGGCCCTCCGCCCGGGTGCCATCCGCGAAGGTCAGGGTAATCTTGGCGGCCTTATCCACAACGTGCAGGGCGGTCAGCACATCGCCCCGGCTGTTGATCAGCGTTCCGCTTCCCAGGCCCATATCCATCTCCCCGCTGGTTCCATCCTTCTCGGTCTCGATCAGCACGAGAGACGGCTGGATGACCTGGTACACCCTGACGGAATCGGGCGGACGAGGCGTGGCGGAAGCGAGTGCGCTCGCTACCACTTTGTCCACATCGGTGCGGGTGAGCTGAGTGTTGGGGGAAAAAGCGTTGTAAATGAGCAACGCAAGCAGAGCAGCCAGTACGCCTGAAAGGAACGGGAGAACCCCACGCAAACGTCCCCCCAGGACGGATAACCGCTTTCTTAAATTTTCTCTACTCGATAAAGAGGGTTCGTTCATTGCCATCCATTCATCATAAGTCAAACCACTAAGGAACAATCCGCTGGCACAGGGAAAGAACTATCCCAACCCAATCTTACAGGCAAATCATGGATATTCGATTAGACAGGAATGAGAGTACGATGGAGGAAACGAAGCATTTGCTTATTTAAGGTAATACGATGCAATGAAATAAATAATACTTACCCGACGATTCCCGTACGTATTGGAATGAGCGTCAGGAATGCTTGTCTGACAACATTTCGATCAGGGCTCTCAACCCGAGCTCATAGGAACGCCAGCCAAAGCCCACCACCTTTCCCGCGCAGACCGCCGAGATCATCGAGACATGCCGGAATTCCTCCCGGGCATACACGTTCGACAGATGGACCTCGACGACCGGGATCCCGATCGCGCTGATCGCATCCCGCAGGGCTATGGAGGTGTGAGTATAGCCGCCTGGGTTGAAGACCACCCCATCCGCCCAGGAGCGCGCATCCTGTAAGGCATCGATCAGGTCCCCCTCGTGATTCGATTGGGTACAGGCCAGCTCGGTGTGAGTTTCCTTTGCCAGCTCGACCAGCTTCGCATTGATATCGGCCAGGGTCAGCGAGCCATAGATCGCAGGCTCACGCGTACCCAGCAGGTTCAGGTTGGGTCCATGCAGGATCAGAATTTTCATAAGCTCTCCTTTGGAGGATGGACCATGGTCATCCTTCCAAAACCGATTCCAGATCTGTGACTTCCACCAGCTGCACCTTGCCGATCGCAGCAGGCAAAGCGAATCGGATGCTTGCCGCATTCTTCTTCTTATCCACACGCATGGCACGAAGGATCGCTTCTCGCGGCAGATCCCCCGGTATTTCAGTTGGCAGTCCAAGCCTGGATAGAACTTTTGAAATGGTATCGCCCAAACCCGGTTCTGCAATCCCGGCACGCTCGGCAAACATCGCTTCGGCCACCATGCCGATCGCAACCGCTTCCCCGTGGCGCAGCGCAAACTTGCTGACCAGCTCCACGGCATGGCCCACGGTATGACCCAGGTTCAACGCGGCGCGGACTCCTCTTTCATAAGGGTCCTCCTCAATGACCTTGATCTTGACCGACATACCATGTTTGACCACCCGGTCCAGATTCATCTTCACCCAATCCGGACCACAGGCGCACAGGTCGAAAAGCCTGGGATCGGAGATGATGCCATGCTTCACCACCTCCGCCATGCCGGAGGTGAATTCCTCGTCAGGCAGCGTACTTAAATATCGGGGGTCAGCCAGGACCAGTTTCGGAGGATGGAAGGACCCGATCAGGTTTTTCCCCTGGGGCAGGTCAAAGCCTGTCTTTCCGCCCAGGGATGCATCCACCATCGAGAGCAGGGTCGTCGGAATGCAAACCCACTGCACGCCGCGCATGTAGGTGGAGGCCGCAAAGCCTGCCATGTCGCCGATGACACCGCCCCCCAGCGCGATCACCGTGCTCCTGCGGTCCAGGCCGTCCTCCAGAAAGGTGTTCCACAGATGCGAAACCGTATCCAGATTCTTGTGCCCTTCCCCGGCAGGCAGGACAATGGACCTGGGCTCATACCCTGCCGAACGCAGGATGGACATCAAGGGTTCCATGTGGAATTTTGCCACGTTCTGATCCGTGACGATCAGGGGGTTTTGCAGGCGGTACGGCAGGCTGGTGATCTGTTCCACCCGATCCACGATCACATCGTACTCGCCCATTCCACGCAGATGGAACCGTCCGAGCTGGGTCTGGATCTGCCGTGCGCTCTGCTGGGCAGACATCCCATCCAGGTGTAGCTGAAGGGGAAAGGAGGCATAGTGTTCGCGGCGGCGTTCAAGCAGCGAAGCCAGCTTCCCATGCAGGTCACCGCTCAGGAGCGGGCG
>JBLNAU010000337.1:0-6173 GCA_050259515.1 Syntrophothermus sp. | reverse complement strand
ATCGAATGGTCACGCTGACCGGCTCGGGCGGGACCGGCAAGACCCGTCTCTCGATTGAGACCGGGGCCCAGGAGCTCCAGACTTTTGCCAATGGAGTCTGGCTGGTGGAGCTGGCGCCGCTCAGTGACCCGGCTCAGATCATTCCTACCATGGCCCAGGTCTTTGGCCTGCAGGAGCTTCCTACTGTCCCCCTGGCGAACCTGGTGCTCGATTATCTGCGGGATAAGAAGATCCTGCTCATCCTGGATAATTGCGAGCACTTGATCGAAGCCTGTGCCAGCCTGGCAGACAAATTACTCCACCAGTGTGTGGGCTTGAAAATTCTTGCCAGCAGCCGTGAAGCCCTGGGGATCGCAGGCGAGGTGGCTTATCATACGCCTTCACTTGCCGGTTCTGAATCGGTCCGGCTGTTCACCGAACGCGCCCGGGCCGCGAACCCGAATTTTCATTTGACAGAAAGCAACGCTTCTGCCATTGCGCAGATCTGCTCGCGTCTGGATGGCATCCCCCTGGCGATCGAGCTGGCTGCGGCGCGGACCCGGATCCTCTCCCCCGACCAGATCGCGGCACGCCTAGACGATCTGTTCCGTCTGCTGGTCGGTGGGAGCAGGACAGCACTGCCCAGGCAGCAGACCCTGCGCGCGCTGATCGATTGGAGCTACGACCTTCTTTCAGAGGAAGAGAAGGCCCTTTTCCGACTCGCCTCGGTATTCGTCGGCGGCTGGACGATGGATGCCCTTGAAGCAGTGGCGCAAGACCCCAACGTGCTCGAGAACATGGAGCAACTGATCAACAAATCATTGGTGGTGACAGAGGAGCGCGGCAACGAAATGCGCTATGCTCTGCTCGAGACGATCCGCCAGTATGCGCGCGAAAAGCTCTTCGACGCCAGGCAGGCACCCGCGGCGCGTGACCGGCATTTTTTCCATTTTGATGCACTGTCTGAAAAAATATGGAACATTTTCCGCTCGTCCGACATGATCGTCTGGCGCTATCGAGCGGAAGACGAGGCCGAGAATTTCCGGGCTGCGATCGAGTGGGGCATGGATAGCCACCTGGAACAAACACTTCACCTGGCAACCCATTATTGCGTATTTGCCGGCTGGATGAACAAACAGGCCGAAGGATTGGCCCTGCTTCAGACTGTGCTGGATAGAGTCAGATCTTTGCCGCCTGTGGAAGGGGAGGCAAAGCTTCATCGCCAGAAGCTGATTGCCATGGCATTGTTCGCCCATGGACTGGCCGGCATGAGCCAGGGTGATATGAATCGGGTGGTCCAGGACCTGCAGGAGGCCATCGCCATCTCCCGCATAACGGGCGACAAATTGGTCCTGGGGTACAGCCTGGAAATGTTTTATACAGCGACCACCTTCCTGAATGTGCCCGGTGGACCGGAGGCTGTGCGCGAGGGATTAGCCATCTTTACCGAAGAGGTCCAGGACTCATGGGGCCTGAGCATGGCCTATCAAAACATGGCCAGGCTTTCAGCCTCCCAAGGTAAGGCGGCGGAAAAGGACAGGTATTTCGCCCAGCTCAAGGAAATCATCCGGAATGTGCCGCTCTCGTTCCAGGCGGGGTTGTTTTTTCTGGGCATGGGTGTGAGTGAAAGGGCTGCAGGAAATTATCAAACAGCCAGGCAGTTAATTGAAGATGGGTCGAAGGTGTTCGAGAGACTTCAGAGCAGGAACTTCCAAAATATCATGCTGAGCGAGCTCGGACACATTGCCCGGAGCACGGGCGATCGCCAGAAAGCCAGAGACATCTATGTTAAAACCCTGACGGCCTGGCAGGACCTGGGAAATCGCGCCGCCATCTCGCACCAGCTCGAATGTTTTGGATTCCTGGCAATTGCTGATGAGGAGCCACAGCGAGCGACCCGGCTGTTGGGCGCCGCCGGCGCGCTGCGAGAGAGGACCGGCAGCCTTATGACAGACTACGAGCGTGTCGAATATGACCGGGAAATTCTCCAGCTGCGATCGATGCTCACGAGCGAAGAATATCTCTCTCTGTGGGCAGAAGGCCGGGCCATGAGCATGGAGGATGCCATACAGCTGGCCCTCGGCCGGATGGAAATATCACGATGAAAATCATCCTCGAGACCCCGCGCCTGTTCCTGCGCCGCCAGGTCCCCGAGGACCTGGACGATCTGTGGGCGCTATATTGCGACCCGGAGATCACGAAATACATTCCCGATGCGCCGCGCACCCGGGACGAAGCCAGGGAGGAATTGGAATGGCATATGAATGGCCATCCCAGAAACCGCGATCTTGGGCTGTGGGCAACCGTTCACAAGCTGTCCGGAAGGTTCATCGGGCGCTGCGGCCTGCTCCCCTGGGACATTGAAGGGCAGCAGGAGGTGGAGGTGGCCTTCACCCTTGCGCGAGATTCCTGGGGCCAGGGTCTGACCACCGAAGCGGCGCGGGCCATCCTACGCTATGGATTCGAGGAATTGAACCTGTCCCGTCTCGTCTGCCTGATCGAGCCCGGAAACGCCGCCTCCCAAAGAGTGGCAGAGAAGATCGGCATGGCCTTTGAGAAAAGAGTGGACGAAGGCGAACACACCCCTTTCTTTATCTATTCCATAAACAAGCCCGGCTCCTGAAATACAGACTGATTCCTTGAGGAGGTGTACATGAAAAAGATTGCTGCATTGTTCGACTGCGATGGGACCCTCTACGCCGCCCAGTATGGCTGGGGATTAATGAAGTTCGCCTCCGAGCGAGGCAGGAAAAGCGCCGTCCGCAGGTATTACGCCAGCCTGCTGCCCCTGATCGCCCTGCGCAAGTCGAGCCTGATCACCGATGAGCAGTTCCACCGCCCGCTGACCTCCCGGATGCCCTGGATGATCAAGGGCATGAGCCCGGACGAGTTCCGCGACCTGGGCGACTGCTTGTACAGGGATTATCTCCTTCCCACGGAGCGGACGGAAGTGGCCGAGCGCCTGCGGGACCACCAGTCCAGGGGACATGCCGTCCTTTTGGTGTCCGCGCAGTTGCTCCCCACGCTGGAGATCCTGGGAGATCATTACAAGGCGGATGGCGTGGTGGGAACAAAAGTTGAGCTGAGAAACGGCCGCTACACCGGCAGGATCGTTCCCCCGGTGATCACGGGAACCGACAAAGACCGGTATGCGCGCGAGTTCTTCTCTGCCAGGAAGATGGAGATCGATTGGGAGGCCAGCTACGCCTATGCCGATTCGATCACCGATACCGGCCTGCTCACCATGGTGGGACACCCCGTGGCAGTCCATCCCGATGCGAAACTGTTTGCCCTGGCAGGATCCAGGAACTGGGAAATGATCGGCGAACCGAAAGCGCCCTCCGGGTAACCCCTGTTCAGGCCGCATGGCATTTCTTTACAAGGTCAGGAGGAGACATGAGCTGGTACCTGGTCGTCAAATATCTGCATATCACTGCGGTCGCGCTCACGATCGGCGGGATGTTTGCGCGGCAGCTGGTACGCGGCATCGCCCGCAAAAGCAATGATATAAAAAGTGTCGCCTCTCTTACCCAGGCCTCAGTCCGTATGGACCGGGCGATGGTCATTCCGGCGAGCAACCTGATGATCCTGCTTGGGATCATGCTGGCGGTCATGCAGAAGTGGCCGATCCTTGGCTTTTTACAGGGAGCCGACCGGAACTGGCTGCTGGTCTCCAATCTTTTGCTGCTGTTAATGATCGCGCTCGTCCCGATCGTTTTTATCCCACATAACAAGAAAGTGGAAGCACTGGTGCAGACGGCATCAGCGGAAGGCCGTCTCACACCGGAATTGAATGCAGCACTACACGATAGAAGGAACCTATGGGCGCACCGGGCTGAGGAAACAATCGTGCTCGTTGTTGCAGCCCTGATGGTTCTCAAGCCGTTCTAAAAGTTCTTTTTACAGGGTAAACCATGCCTACTGACAGCTTCACTTTACGAGAGATCGGACCCGTCGACAGCGATCAGCTTACCAAACTGATCACCGAATTTGAAGATGATCTGACCACCCATTTTCAGGTGGACCCGTACCAGGCGATCGTGTCCGGCACGGAAAACCGGACCACCGGTGTCGTCGTCGAAGGTGCAGGTGAAGCAGATCTGATCGGAATGGGGACGGTTCGGTTCAGCACCGTTCAATTCAACGATGCCATCCTGCCTCTGGCGTTCCTGGACGGCCTGAAGGTGCGCAGGGAATTCCGCGGCCGGGGGCTGGGATATCGGATCGCCAGCTGGCGGGTTCAGAAGGCCAGGGAGGAATACGGAGATGAATGCATCATTGGGACCGGTATGCTCCATGACAACCATGCCTCCCATGCCGTTGCCAAAAAGTGGTGCCGCGAATTTGTCGAGTCGGCATTCCAGGCGCTGTTCGTCCCCATGCGAGAGAGCAGACCGCGCTCGCCGGCAGGCCTTGTCTTTCACCAGATCGAGCCGCGGGAATACCAGGAGTTTGCCGACAAACAGAATCGGTTCTACAGCCGGTACAATTTATATCCACCGTGCAGCCCGGAGACCATAAGCCGCGCGCTGGGCATTTCCGTGCAGGGAAAACGGCCCTACGGCTATTTTGCCGTGGCCGATGCAAAAGGCAATCTGCTGGCCGGCGCGCAGACCTGGGCACGCGGCCTCTTGAAATGTGACACGATCAACCGTCTCCCCGCGGCGCTGCTCCTGTTGAATAAAGTGATACATCTTCTCCCCGCAGATCTCACACTGCGGGATGTGGCCGTGAATGGGCTCTGGCATGGAACAGGTTACGAAGGAACGGCACAGTATTTATGGGAAATGCTGCGCTGGACCTGCAGGGACCGGGGCAACATCCTGGCCGCCGGTTTCGATGCCCGCGATCCCACCGTGAAGTTGATCTCGCTTAAGCCCTGGCACCAGCCGCGGCCCAGGATCACCTACGGCATCCATGCACCCGCTCCTTTGGATAGGGAGCGGCTCCTTTTTACCAGTGGAAGGGTTTAACCAATCACCACAAATGTAATCTGCCGCAAGCATATGTGGCTAGATTTCGTGGACGGCCGATGGAATGAAAAAAGTGGGAGTGGGAATGGTAAGCTCTTGTACCACAAGAGCCTCGGGATGGTCTCGCTGTCCATTCGGGAATACAATCGGCCTGTACATCACCCCTCAGATAATTGGAGATAGAAATGAAACTGGTCTATCCGAAGACACGAACTGTTGAGCAGGCCGATGATTATCACGGCACACAGGTTGCCGATCCGTATCGCTGGCTGGAGGATGTTGACTCGCCGGAAACACTTGAGTGGATCCGTCAGCAGAACGAGTTGATCTTTTCCTTCCTCGAAAAGATCCCGGCCCGTCAGAAGATCAAAGATCGCCTGACTGAGCTATGGAATTTCTCCAAGGCCTGGGCGCCTTACAAGAAGGGAAAATGGTATTTCCAGCAGCGCAATAGCGGTCTGCAAAATCAGGATGTATTGTATGTAATGGACTCTCTGGACAGTGAACCACGCGTCCTTCTCGACCCGAATACCCTTTCGGAGGACGGGACGGTTGCCCTCAACGGTCTATCCATCAGCAAGGATGGAAACTGGATTGCGTATGCCACCTCTGCCAGCGGGTCAGACTGGCTGACCTGGCATCTCCGCAATGTGGAGACCGGCAAGGATCTTGAGGAAGTGATCGAGTGGAGCAAGTTCTGTAACGCGGCCTGGAAGCCGGATGGCTCGGGTTTTTACTACTCACGTTACGAAACGCCTGTAGAGGGCGCTGAATTCGAAAATGCCAACTACAATCACAGGGTTTTCTTCCATAAGCTGAATACCTCCCAGGCAGAGGACACACCGATTTATGCGCGTCCCGATCAAAAGGAGTGGGGTTTCCAGTCCGATGTTACGGAGGATGGCTGTTACCATACTTTGAATGTCTGGCAGGGAACCGATATCCGCAATCGTTTTTTCTACCAGGATCTGAACCATCCAGATCGGTTTATCGAATTGATCTCCGAACTGGAAGCGACCTATTCCCTGGTGGGAAACGATGGCCCGGTTTTTTACTTCTTCACCAACTTCAATGCGCCACGCGGCAAGCTGATCGCCATCGACATCGAGCACCCCGAAAAAGAGAACTGGCGAACGATCATCCCGGAGACATCCGCAGCACTGGAGGGCGTCCTGATGGTGAACGATCAGTTCTGTGCCCTGTACAGCGAGGATGCCCACC
>JBLNAU010000336.1:0-4404 GCA_050259515.1 Syntrophothermus sp. | reverse complement strand
CTTGTCCCCGACTCGTGCCGCAGGATCAATATTTGTCCGGCCATGCCGAAAATCTCATCGATCGAAATGACATACCTTGGCAGCCGGCCGGAATGGACCACTGATACCTTCCGCCTGATCTAGGCTTACATCAATCCTGGATGCCTGGATCTTTGAGAGCGGGTTTGGCAGCTCTCGGGCCGTTCCGCGTGGCAGCCCTTTTCTCCGACTGCGCATAATCAATAATCTTTCAATGCTGAAGCTATTTATCTTTTCACTGCCCGGGTTGCAATGTAGCTGGGGTGAAATTTTTTCAGCGGTGAATCAATCATGTAATCCTCATACATGTCTGTGATGACAAAGCCCGCCGCGCACTGCCCGCCGAGCAGGTCAGTCAGTGAATGACCGAATTCGACCGGCAGTCCTTTTTCTACATGTTCCTCCAGATCCTCCCGGGACAGGCTGGTTAGATCGGAATAGGGAATGGAATGGGCCACTTCAAGGATCCCATCATCCGCCTTGTAAAGATCGAAAATGTAATGGACGGGGTTCATCGAGCCGGTCATCAGAATCCCACCGCGACGAAGCACGCGCCCGCATTCCTTCCAAACGGCACGCACGTCCGGCATAAAGACGGTTGAACACGGGTTGAAAACCAGATCAAAGGCCTCGTTGGCAAACATGGAAAGATCTGCCGCATCTCCTTCCACCGTCCGAATGGAGAGCGATTCTCGCTCCGCGACCAGCTGATCCTGTTTCAACTGGGCGGGGGAGTTGTCGAAGACGGTCACCCGCGCCCCGGCCGCGGCCAGGACGGGCCCCTGTTGGCCGCCTCCTGAAGCGAGGCAGAGCACGTTCGCCCCTTCGAGAGGCGGAAACCAACGGCGTGGGACTGGGATATTCTCCGTCAGCAGGATGGAAAACTCACCCTGCCTGGCTTGGGCAATGATCTCCGGGCTGACCGGCTGCGTCCAGCGGCTTTCGCCTCCCTCCACTTCACGGTTCCATGCATCTCGGTTATAGGATCGAACGTCCATGGTTTCTCCATCAGTTCTGTAAATTTGAGTTGTCCGGCTGCTTCGCTGATTTGCGAAAGATCGTTTGTTTCAGAGATGATTCTACAGGGGAGGCGGATGCTTGTCGAGGCAGGAGCCGTTGCCGGCTTGGGATGAAGCGTATCTTAAAGAGTTTGGGACAGGCCTGCGTATGACCTGTCCCAGAAGTAAGGAGAACATTCTATGCAAAGGTTGCTGTTGCAATTCCCTCTGCAAGATTTTGTAAGCTAGTCTGCCGCAGCTGGCTCAACAGCCGGAGTAGTTTCTGGATGTGCCTTGTTGAGCAATACATAGCCAACCGATGCCAGTACGCCAATCAAGCCACAGAAGGCCCATAGCAGATTAGGGTTCGAGCTGTCGAGCAGCAATCCTGCAAAGTAGGGGCCCACCGTGAAGGAGATGCTCCACGAGAGTCCCGACACTGCCATGTAACGCCCGCGCATCTGTTCGGGAGCAAAGCCCGCCACGATGGATTGCTGGAAGGGCGAGACCACCATTTCACCGATCGTGATGATGATCATGGCCAGGATAAAGAAAGCATAGGTTGGGACAAAACCGTACATGGCAAAACCGATCGCGTACAGCAGGGATCCCGCAGCCATCATCAATAGTGGCTTGTACTTTTCCAGCCGGCGTGTCACCCAGAACTGGAACAATACGACAATCACCGCATTGATGCTGATCAACCAGCCATACTGTGCCGGGGAGACTGCATGCTGGTCCCGGAGATACACGCCAAGCGTTGAGTTCATGTTCATGTAGACGAGCGTCATCATCACCGAAACACCGATGAAAGCCAGGAAGGAGGTATCCTTGAAGACGCGCCGGTAGCCTGCGAAGGTCTGTTTCATGGTCTCGGGCTGGCTGTGCGCGTGTACCTGGGGCTTGGTCTCCGGCAGAGCAAAGAGAACGATCCCGGCGCTGATCAAGCTGATGAGTGCATCGGTCAGGAAGAGGGTCAGGTAGGAACGCGAGATCAGCAAACCGGCAATTGGCGGTGCGATGATCACAGCCAGATTGAAGATCACACGGATGATCCCGTAGCCTTCCGCGCGTTTGTCTGGCGGCAGCAGATCTGCCACGACCGCTTCATGGGCGGGACCCCCGATGTTGGCCAGCGTACCGACCAGCACGGAGACTGCCACGAAGATCGCCAGCGTCGGGGCAAACCCCATCCCCAGCGCGCTGAACGAGGAGAGCAGCAGGCTGACGATGATCACCATCTTGCGCCCCATCCGATCGGCGATGGCACCGCCGAGTGCGCTTCCCACCATCCCCGAGATGGAAAAGATCCCAAAGACAAGGCCGACAGTGGACATGCCAATGTTATATTTTTGCGTAAGGTAGAGCGCAAAAAACGGGTAGAGCATAAAGCCGCCCAGCCGGTCGATGAAGATAATCAGGTTATAGGTCCAGAAGGCAGACGGATACTCGTGATAAATGTTTTTTGTTTTTTCAAGTAAATGTTTCATTCTTCTCCAGATAGGGTAGCTAAGTCTGTTGTCACTTAACAACCCATCATGCAACTATAGGCGATTCTTGTCCGAGCCTCCATATACGATGGGATGGTTTCCACCTGTCCCGGTGGATAGGCTTGTCCCCGCTTCGTTTGCCGTGTGGCGCTGCCGGAATTCTATCTTGCCAGACTGCCGGTGGGGGGCTGGTTGCAGTGGGTCACGGGAACCTCATAACGTCTGCGAAGCTGGCTGCCTGTCGAGATCATCCAGTTTGCCAGGTTGAACATCGTCCGTCCAAACAGGCTGGACCGGTAGGCAAGGGGGTGGTTGATGACCTTCTCGAGATGGATTTGCTTTCCTTCTTCCAAAATTCGCTGGCGCTGATACTCAGCCATAAACTCGTTATGCCAGTGGTTCATTTCTGCTCCTGATATAAATCGGTCAACGATCCAGTAAAAAGGCGTGGACTGCCTTAAGCGTTTTCTCCACGCGATCCTTGTTGAGGACATATACTTTGGCTCCGCTTTCTCTCCTTTCCTGTAGATAACCGGTTGCAGTCAGCTGGCTCAGATAGCGGGACACGCTGGGCTGGCTTAAGTTCGTGGCTTCCATGATTTCCTGGGAGCGCATCTCGCCTCTCTCCACGACCAATTGCAGGATATAAAGCCGCGTATCGTCCGCGAGCGCCGAAAGGCGTGAGACGATCTCGGCCCGATCCAGCGCGGGGACACGCTCATTCGAGCCTTCCGGCAAATGGGCACCAAAAGTCACATAAAAGCTGTCGCCGAGCTTTGTGGTTTTCATG
Organism: Syntrophothermus sp.; assembly: GCA_050259515.1. Taxonomy (GTDB): domain Bacteria; phylum Chloroflexota; class Anaerolineae; order Anaerolineales; family Villigracilaceae; genus Defluviilinea. Next base: position 1,108 of record JBLNAU010000336.1, on the reverse strand, counting down.
TAAGGGCCGAAGTGCGCATTTGGAATGAAGACCAGTTCCTTTGCATCGATCAGGTCGCTGCCCCATTTCGATTCGCTGACCTCCTTGCCGGTGACGAAATGGACGATCTCGGCCCGGCTCTTTGCGCTCATATCGATCTGGTTAAAGGCCCTGGCCGATGCCTCCAGCAGAGGGCGGACGCGAATCCATTCGGCCTGCAAATGGGTTTCCCAGAACCAGCGCAGGTGGCTGGTAATCATCTGTTTCATGGCTGGCGGGTCGATCACATACTGGTATGCCTGGGATTCCATTTCCTGGTCTGTCAGCTCTTCGCCAAAACGATGGCGCAGAAAATCCACATAATTTTTGGCGGAAGAGAGGACCTTCTCCCACGGGACCGGCTTGCCCTGATCCTTCTTCGACTCCCCGGTAATGTTGATCTTTGAATAGGCGTGCAGTAAACGATCCTTGAGCTTGGTGGGCGGCGTAGTCTCCAGACGGTCGAGATATTCCTCGAAGGTGAGCCCGGAGCGGTGGGGCAGGATGGCATAATGCAGGCCGATCATGACCAGCTTATGGCGGGCTCTTTCCTCGGCAGACATGCGGGCCCGTGTTTTGGAGACCCATTCATGGATGCCTGGTTCCTGCTCCTCAGCCGCTACCAGTAGCATGCTTCCAAATGCGTTGATAGCTGGTTCCAGCCTGACCAGCGCAGATTGGGTATTTGTTTTTTCCAGATCGATAGCAAAAGGTGCCATGGATATCTCCATCTCATTCATTTATTCAAAAAATTGAATAATACGAATATTTTAATGAATTCACGGATTTTGTCAAGTTAAAAAATAAACTCCCCCTTGAATTCGACGGGGAGCTCTTACTGACATTCCAGAAACTATGGACTGGGTGTGCTGGCGACAGCTACCCCTGACCAGCTGAACACGCGGTTATCGCTTACCGCGCCGGCTGACTCGTAGATCGGCTCACCCTGGGCGTCCACTCCGTTCTGGCGGACCGTAGTGACCCACCAGCGGATGACATGGGCGAGGTCATCCTCCGGGCGGAAGGAGGTGGGCACGATGTATTTTGTATCGGTCACATAGTCGGTGAGACGGCGTCCCTGGCCGGAGGT
>JBLNAU010000335.1:0-6529 GCA_050259515.1 Syntrophothermus sp. | reverse complement strand
AGATGCTTTGTTTGCAGAGACAGCAGGAGGGCATCATTGATGCCCTCCTTTTATGTTAACCTGGAACCATTTCTGATTCATTTACGGCTTCTGGAGTGGTTGATTGGTCCTGCTCGATCTTATAGATTCAGCCCCGGGAGCCCACCTGCGGACGTAGCCGTCTTAACCGCCCGCAGGATGGCCTGTGCCATGATCTCAGCCGCGAACGCCCCTACCAGGAACACATCTGCATCCAGCTCGCCGGTTGCCAGGGCAAAGATCGTGTCGCCATCGAACATGGTATGGGCAGGCCGTATGCATTGGGCAAGCCCGTCCTGGGCCATCTGGGCCACTTTTGTGGCCTGGGCCTTGGTCAGTTTGGCATTGGTGGCGATCGCACCGATCACGGTGTTGGAGGCCGCTGCGGAAGGAGTGGTCCTGTTTTGCATCAGCTCGAGCGTTGTGCCGGAGCGCAGACCTGCAAGTCTTATCCCGCTGCCAGGATCAATGACATCGCCCAATGCATTCACTGCCACAATTGCCCCAATAATCAATCCATGGATGTCCATGCTGGCCGTGCCGATCCCGGCCTTCATTGCATAGTCCATTCCGAGTACTTTTCCGATGGATGCGCCGGTGCCTGCCCCCACGTTGCCTTCTGCAGGCGCATCAGCGGAAGCCGACCTCGCCGCGCTGTATCCCATGGCGGCATCCGGCCGGACGTCCGCGCGGCCGAGTCCCAGATCATAAAGCACCGCGGCCGGGACGATGGGAACCTTTACCGCTCCCATGGAATATCCAATATTCTGTTCTTCGAGATAGCGCATCACGCCGCTGGCTGCATCCAATCCATAGGCGGAGCCGCCTGTCAACACCACCGCGTGGACCTTCTCCACCAGGTTGATGGGGTTGAGCAGGTCGGTCTCGCGCGTGCCGGGCGCACTGCCGCGCACATCCACACCGGCGACTGCGCCCTCCCGGCATAGGATGACGGTGCATCCGGTCAGTGCGTCTTCATCCTGCGCGTGACCCACCTCAATGCCGCGCACATCTGTGATGGCGTTTTTGGATGTCATTGACTCTCTTGCTTTATGAAGAAGCACTTACCCTGGTAGCAGGCGGGTTAAACCAGGTTGCGCACCAGTTGCAGGAACTCGTTCCATTCCTCCTCAAAGAAATGCACGGTGACATTGTTAAGCTCAACATGATAGGTTGTTTCGCCATCCGGCTCCTCGGCCTTCCAGGCCAGAAAATTATCGGTCTCTGCAATGGTCTGAGTACGAGGCTCATTACTATTGTTATTCATTTGGTCTTCTCCTTTTCGGATATGGTAACCGTTTTTATGTTTCCTGTAAAACGCTGCCGCAGCAGTCTGAAGCGCGCCAGCCATTCCCTTCCGAGGGATGGCTGGGGCGGCGATTCCGTTGCAGGAAAGGGATTTTGATCGAACATTTTACGCATGGTATACCGTCCCAGCAGTGCAAGGGAGGCAAGCGCGGGTGCAGCGATCACCACTCCCAAAATGCCCAGCAAATTGGCCATGATCAAGGCCGCCACCAGGACGGCCGCGGGATGCACCCGCAGTGTCTGAGCCATGATGCGCGGCACGATCATATTATCCATGATCTGATCGATGATCAGCGCCATGCCCACCGCGATCAGAGTGTAAATCAGTGGATGCGCCTCCAGGTTGAACGGCTTGCTTGCCTGGAAAAACGTCACCAGCCCCAGTACGATCCAGGTCAGAAGCGGGCCAATGTAGGGCAGGAACCTTGCCAGCCCGGCCATCAGTGCGATGCCCAGCGCATACTTGACCCCCAGAATGGAGAGCATGATCGTATACACCACGAAGGTCAGCAGGAAGATAAAGATCTGCCCGCGCAGGAAGGCATTCCAAATGCGGCCCAATTCCCTTCCCAGCTTGCGTAGATCCTCCGAATGTCCGGGCAATTCGATTCGGATCAGGTTGCTGGACAACCCATTGCTTTCGCTCATGATAAAGTACGAGACGATCAATATAAAGAATGTCCAGCCGATCACCTGGGCTGCTCGTCCGGCAATGGCACCCACCAGGGTCCCGGTTTGGCCAAGCAGCGGCTGGACGAAGGAAAGCGCCTGGTCGATGACACCACTCTGTACAAAGTTGCGCATTTTCAGCGTAAACGGGCCGATGGTATAGACCTGGTCGGATAGTTTCGCCAGCAGATCCGGTAAATCAGTGATAATCGACTGAACCTGGATGATCAGGCTTTGGACCTGCTGTACCACGCCAATCCCTCCTACTGTGATCAGGCCGATCAGCGAGATAAAGATGACAAGATACAGGATGTTTACTGCCGCCTTCCACGAGATATTCAGACCGTTGGCGATCAATGCAGTCAGGGGATGGAACAGGTAGGCGATAATAAAAATGATAAGAAGGGGAGGTATCAGGCTCTGAAAGCGGGCAACCAGGAACGCGGCGATTCCAATGATGACCAGACCCACAAGCAGCTTGGTGGTGGAACTCCAGCGCGGAGATATGGTGGGAACCTGCGGTGGGGTTCCAGCGGACTCCTTGGCTTTCACCACTCGACGGCGCCGGCGTAAGCCTAATTTTCCTACATGGTCAGAACTCATCCATCCACCTCGACAGTCATCTTGTCTTGTCCTTTGGGAGCTGCTCACACCCGGTCGATCCTATTCTAGTCAAGAGGCAGGGCTTTTGCAACCTTAAATAAAAAATACCCCGCAGGATTCGTTCCCGCGGGGTATTTGGTGAACCTTACGGACAGCCGTTCAGGAAGGGGAAGAACACGCACCAGCGGAAGGTGGCATCCACCCACCAGAAGAACATTCCGCACATGCACAGGAATATGAGCGCTCCCACACCGATGGCAACGACCAAGGGATTGAAGCTCCTGGTTTCCACCACCTCGGTTGTTACCGGCGGGCTGGCAGGCACGCTCCCAGCGTAATCCATTGGCGGCGGAGGCGGAGGCTGGATCGGCCGCGAGATCGGCGGGACGGCGGAGGCGCGCGGGGAAACGACCGTGGCGCCTGCGTCGAACATGGTGGATTCAAACACCAGTACGATCTGCTCCCCAAAGGAGATCACCTCACCCGACTTCAGCACCCGTGGACCTGCCAGCCGCTGACCGTTGACAAAAGTCCCGTTTGTCGAGCCGAGGTCCTCCAGGATATATTTTCCACCCTGGTAGGTCAGGCGCGCGTGACGGCGCGAAATTTCCGCATCGTTGATCGTGATGGAGTTTGTGGGATCACGACCGATGGTGATCTGATCTCCCTCCAACATGAACGCCGCACCGGGCGTGGGTCCTGATCGCATGATAAGCTGGTATTGTGACGCCATGACTTCTCCTTCAAGAATGCAATTATTTCTTTTTCCTGCCTGGCAACCGAGTTGCCGAAACTCCCGGGACGTGAGGAGCTATAAATCCATCAGTCATTCAGACGCTCTCCGTAGTGTAAAGGTTTCAGCCTAAAAAGTCAACCACGGGGTGTTACACTTGACAGAAAATAAGCCAAGGCTACAATGAAATTGCACTCCCCCAGAAGAGAGTGAAATGGAAAGTAGATGACTTCTTCCGATTTACCCCTACCCGATTTTTTTGACCCCGGCACGGTCGGCTCTGTCTGGCGGATTCCATACGAGGAGCGCGCCCGCCAGGCCCGGGATTGGGCGCGTCAGCATGGCTTGAAGCCGGCCTCTGAGGATTCGACAAAAACCTGGCTGATGCTGATCGATGTCCAGAACACATTCTGCATCCCCGACTTTGAGCTGTATGTGGGCGGGCGGAGTGGACGCGGCGCGGTGGAGGATAACGTTCGCCTGTGTGAGTTTATCTACCGCCACCTGGGCGAAATCACCCGCATCACCGCCACCATGGATACACACCTGACCATGCAGGTCTTCCATGCCATATTCTTTGTCGATAAGGATGGCAATCATCCGGCGCCTTATACCGACATCCATGTCTCGGAGCTCTTGGAAGACAAATGGATGTTCAATCCTGCACTGGCCTCCCAGTTCGATATTGCTCCTGAATACGGGCAGACGATGATGATCCATTATGCCCAGGCGTTGAAAAAAAGTGGAAAATATGCCCTGACCATTTGGCCCTATCACGCCATGCTGGGAGGGATCGGCCACGCCCTGGTCTCCTCCGTGGCGGAGGCGCTTTTCTTCCATTCCGTGGCACGGATCGCCCAGACGGATATCGTCACAAAGGGGGAAGCCCCCTTTACCGAAAATTATTCGGTCATTGGTCCCGAAGTGCTGACCGGGCCGATGGACGAGCCGCTCGGCATGCATGACGAGCGGTTCATTCAGCAGTTGCAGGAGTGCGACCGGTTGATCATTGCAGGGCAGGCCAAAAGTCACTGCGTTGCCTGGACGGTCAACGATCTGCTCGACGACATTATGCTGGCCGACGCGCAGCTGGCAAGGAAGATCTACCTGCTGGAGGATTGCACCTCTCCGGTCGTTGTGCCCGGCGTAGTGGACCACACCGATGCTGCAGACGCTGCCTATGAATGGTTTGCAAAAGCGGGAATGCACCTTGTGAAATCAACGGATGACTTCTAACAGGAATTCTGTCCTTGCCCACCGTTGGGTCGGTGTGGTCGCAAAACAGAACCCACGCAATGATATCTTAACGCCAGAGGGAACTGATGTCCATTTTTGACAAAAAACGTCTCACGAACGAAACCTTCAAGCTCGATATCGAGCGCATGCGCCGCGGCTGGTACTCGGATAAGTACTTCGAGAACATTGGTCGCATGCTGACCACGCTTGCCGCGGAAGGATATACCTATTCAGGCGCCTATCCCAACCTGCCCGCGGATGTTCCTGCGGAGGATATTGCCGTGGGCGATATCGAAGTGGAGATGCAGTGGTTCACACGCCGGGTTGGCAACACGGTCGTGGTCGGCGTCGATAAATCGTTGGAAATGCTTAGATATTGCACAGGATATTGGGAAGGCGGGAAGTTTATAAATACGGCAGACAGACTGCAAGTATGGGCGGTCCACGACGGGACGGTGGTCAAGTCGGATGGCAATCCGCTCAATGCCGAGGCTGTGATCAAAGTCCGAGGGCGATACCGGGATTTTGCTCTCCTTGAGACACCCACCCTGGGCGTGCTGACCCGCTCCAGCCGCGTGGCGACCAACGTGTATGAGACCCTGATGGCAGCACGCGGGAAACCGGTCCTGTTCTTCCCGGCTCGTTTCGATCTGCATGAAGTGCAGGCCTCTGATGGGTATGCCTATAACATCGCCATCCAGCGTTTCAATGTGGATTTTTCATCCCAGGTCGGCTCCTTTGTCTCGACCGATGCACAGGGCGACTGGTGGGGCGGCGCGGGCGGCGGGACGGTTGCCCACGCCGCGATCGCATCCTTTATGGGTGATACGGCCGAGGCCATGATGCAGTTCTCACGCATCCTGCCGGCCAATATCCCCCGCATTGCCCTGGTGGATTTCAATAACAATTCGGTGCTGGATACCATCCGCGTGCTGGAGGCCATGTTCAAGAAATACATGGAATTATGCGACCAGAAGAATGAAGCCGAAGCGGCGAAATATGTTTTGTACGGTGTCAGGCTGGATACCAGTGGAAGTGTGCGCGACATATCGGTGGAGCCGCTGGGCGACCCCGCCCTGGACCTGGGGGTCAACCCGCGCCTGGTGTTTAACGTTCGCCATGGACTCGATTCTGCGCCCGAAACCTGGGACCTGCCGGATTCCTGGAAGAAGGCGGCGCGTGAATACTGCCGCAATGTCAAGATTGTCGTCTCAGGCGGGTTCAACCCCGAGAAGATGCGCAAGTTTGAAAAATTGGGAGTCCCGGTGGATATCTATGCCGTGGGTTCCTGGCTGTTCAACAACAACGGCGGCACCGTGACGGATTTCACCGGCGATGTGGTGCGCGTAAAAGTCCATGGCAAATGGATCGACATGGCCAAGGTGGGACGCCAGCCGCTCGATAATCCAAATCTTGAACGCGTCTGGTAATGAATGCAGCAGGGCCGGGCAATTGCCCGGCCCTGTATGTTTATTCTTATAAAATTCTTTCCCGCTTGAATGGGGTGCCCTCCACCTTCTCTTCATCAAATTCCCTCCCGGCGAGATGGCCCGAGAACACTGCCTGTGCGATGATGTTTGGCGCCTCTGCATCGCCAATGACGCGCAGGGAATCCAGATTTCCTTCTTCGAGCGCGGGCTTGAGGGCATAATACAACCCGTCATTGGAAATGCGGTCAGTCACCAGCACTACTCCATTTCGCGGTTGGTCAGTTTCACTTCCCGAAACTGTGTTCGTCAGGCGCACACAATCCTCTTCAATCTCGCTCAAGATGGTTTGGGTAAAAATCTTCACACCGAGCTTCAGCAGCCTGCGCTGGATGCGTTCCTGCTCCAGCGTAAATTGGGACCAAAAAGAAACCAGTGGCGCGGGTGTGACCAGGGAGACACTGCAGCCATTGGCCGCAAGCAATTCCGCAAGCAGGCCACCCATGTAGTAGTGATCGTCGTCGTACACCACTAC
>JBLNAU010000334.1:0-6162 GCA_050259515.1 Syntrophothermus sp. | reverse complement strand
CATCCCTGAAACAAAGCCCCAGCCGCAGGCCCATGAAGAGAGTGAAACGTTCCTTCAAACGGTGGCCGGTTATCGGGTGGCGCTCAAGGACTTTGCATTCATGGCCTTCATTCTAGCGGGTATGCTGATGCTGGTTGTGTATCAGCAAATGTACAGCTCCCTGTCTGTTTATTTGCGGGACAACCATCACATCAATCCAAGCGGTTATGGCTTTTTGATGACCACCAGCGCCATTACCGTGGTACTCTTCCAGTTCACGGTCTCGCGGATCATCAAATATCGGCCGCCCTTCCTGATGATGGCTTTTGGGACTGTCTTTTACATGATCGGGTTCTTCCTCTTTGGGGTCGTGACAGCCTACGCCCTGTTCGCACTGAACGTCGTGATTATTACGATCGGCGAAATGATCGTTGTCCCGATCAGCCAGTCGCTGGCGGCCAACTTTGCTCCCGAAGATATGCGCGGGCGATACATGGCAGTCTTTGGTCTCACCTGGGCCATCCCGCAAACGATCGGTCCCGGGGCAGCCGGATACATCCTGGATCATTACAACCCGAACCTGCTCTGGTACGTGGGCGGCGCATTGTGCGGCCTTTCGGTGCTGGCGTACTACGCCCTGCACCTGCGGCTGGGAGCCCGGCCTCAATTCGCTCCTGCCCAGCAAGAGCCACTCCCGGCAGGCGCCACAACGGATTAAATCAATGTCCCGCCCAAAAGGGCGGGACATTGATTTTAAGAATTTTGTGCGAAAATTAATGGTGGTGCCCGCCCTGGTGAACATGCCCGTGTTCCAGCTCTTCGGCGGTCGGTTCGCGCAGCCCAACCACTTTGACGTTGAAATGCAGCTCATCCCCGGCCAGCGGGTGGTTGAAATTCAAGGTCACGTTGTCGCCGTCAATGGCGTCCACGCGCGCATAGCGGGCCTGGCCCGTGTCATCCCGGACGGTCAGCTCGAGACCTTCCTCCAGAGGCATATCCTTGGGGAACTCGCCGCGCGGCACATCCATGAAGGCCTCTTCATCGAATTCGCCATAGGCGTCCGTAGGCTGAATGACCACGTCCCTGCTCTCGCCCACTTTCATGCCCATCATCTCACGCTCCAGGCCGGAGATGATATTCCCATAACCGACCAAAAATTGTAATGGATCCTGTCCTTCGGAGGAGTCGATCTTTTCACCGTCCACATGCAGTGTATATTCCATGGCTACAACTACATCATTTTGAACTGAGTCTTTACTCATTTTGTTTCCTTTCGAACTACCGATTGATCAAAGTCGGTACATTGTAATCGCTTTCCGCGGCGCAGCAGGCCACTTTTTATAAAGTGTTAATACCCGTCCTTTCCTTTATAATGGATGCATGCACTACGATCTTTGTCTGCCATGGTACTGGGAATATGACTTCGACTTTGTCCAGATGATCGAAGCAGCCTGCAACGGAATGGGATTATCCCTCTGGCAGATCACCCCAGACAACCTGCTTGAATCCGTCAACTCGCTATACAGGGGCGAAAATTCCTTTTGGGCCATCATCGACCGCTCCCAATACGATCCGCGCTTCGAGCCCATTCACCGCTGGTCCCGTGAAAACCATGCACTCCGCATCAACCCGGCCGAAGTCTCCGCCTGGTCGGAGGATAAGGCCACCATGCACCTGGAGCTGATCACAGCGGGGATTCATACTCCGTTCACCATCCTTCTCCCGCCCTTTATCGAGCAGCCCATCCTCCCCGATCTGGACCTGTCGCCGCTCGGAAGCCAGTTCGTGATCAAGCCTTCCAACGAAGGCGGCAGTGAAGGGGTGATCCTGGGCGCGTTTTCCATGGACCAGATCCTGCGAGCCCGCATGGAATTTCCCTCCCAGAAGTATTTGATCCAGGAGACCGTCACGCCGCGTACCATTCATGGGCAGCCGGCCTGGTTCCGGGTGTTTTACGCTGTGGATAAGACCTTCCCATGCTGGTGGCATCCGCTTTCTCACGTGTTTTCAGTCGTCACACCCCAGGATGAAAACAGGTACGAGCTTATGCCGCTGCGCGATATTACCCAGCAGATCGCATCGCTTTGCAAACTGGACTGGTTCTCCACCGAGATCGCCCTCACGCTCGAGCATTTTGTGGTTGTGGATTATGTCAACGATGGCATCGACACGCGTATCCAGTCGAAGGCGGTGGATGGTGTGCCGGATGAGATAATGCAGGGGATCGCCAACGAGCTGGTGAAAAAAATAAGCCTTGCAAAGGCTTCTCAAAACTCGTTTCGTTAGAACAAGTAAACCTTGCTAAGAAAGTAAATTTTTCAGGGGTCTTTTGGAAAAGGAGGATCATGACCAAGCCACGCGCCCGCGAGCTGGGGATTCCATTCGAAGGCGCGCCCGGAGAATACAATGCCATCACAGACGTTCCAGGCGTGACCGTTGGGTATGCCACTGTTATTCAAGGGGAGTCTGCACGGACGGGGGTGACGATCATTCACCCGCGCGGCAGGGAGGATCACGATCCGGTCTTTGCGGGCTGGTTTCCTTTCAATGGGAATGGTGAAATGACCGGCTCCGCCTGGGTGGAGGAGGGCGGCTTTCTCGAGGGCCCCATCGGGATCACAAACACCCATAGTGTTGGCATCGTCCGTGACACGATCATCCAGTGGCAGATAAAGCACAGCCGCATCTTCCAGGGCTGGTCCTGTCCGCTTGTCGCAGAGACCGCCGATGGCTGGCTGAATGACATCAACGCATTCTTTGTCAGGCCGGAACATGTGCTCTCTGCACTGAACTCTGCAAAATCCGGTCCGGTGGAGGAAGGAAATGTCGGCGGCGGGACCGGCATGCTGTGTTATGAATTCAAAGGGGGAACCGGGACCTCCTCGCGCAAGCTCCCCGAAAAATTCGGCGGCTGGACGGTGGGCGCGCTGGCCCAGACGAACTTCGGACGCCGGTTCCAGCTCACCATCGCCGGTGTGCCTGTGGGCCAGCACTTGAAGGAGGACAGCGTCCTGACGAACGGGGAGCATCCATTCAAACAGGAAAGCGGCTCGCTGATCGTCGTGATCGCTACCGATGCGCCGCTCCTCCCCCACCAGCTCAAGCGGCTCGCCAAACGCGCCTCCCTCGGCATGGCCCGTACCGGCTCACTGGGCGGCAACGGATCGGGCGATATCTTCCTGGCCTTCTCCACCGCCAATCCCAATGCAGCCCTGGGAGATCAAGACGGGCTGGCTTCCATCCAGGCCCTGAGCAATAACTTTATCGATCCCATCCTGATGTCGTCTGCCTATACAACCGAGGAGGCCATTATCAATTCCATGGTTGCCGCGGAGGACATGACCGGTCACCGCGGAATGAGTGCGAAGGCGCTGCCACTCGACAAGCTGCTTGAATTGATGAAGCACTACAACCGTGCCTGAGGCGGCTGCCAAAGTTGAATCAGATAAAGTGGAAACAGTAAGTCCCCTGGCAGGCGGGACTTACTGTTTTTATCGCCCAATTTAATCCTGCTGTAAACAAAGAGTTATAGAATGAAACATCCGTCTGCCAAAGGATACAGTCATGACCAGAAGAACACGCAGGGTGAGGAAAGCAGCATCTCCATTGTCCAATCGCAAAGTAAGGATCTATGCAGGGCTGGTGATCGCCGGGCTCGTCGTATTCGGCCTGATCATTCCATTCACTGCCATGCAGTTCGAGGACCACAATTCCTTTTGTGCGTCATGCCATACCCAGGGAGAGCAAACCTTTTACGATCGCTCGATTGCCCCTGCAGAGGTGGACCTGGCAAGCATGCATGATATGAAAGGCCAGGCTCGCTGCATTGATTGCCACACGGGACCGGGCATTCTGGGTCGTTATGGCGGATTGATGGCGGGGGCAACCGATCTGATCTCCTTTTTCAGCGGCCATTATCCCCAGCCCGCCGCCCTGGAGGAGCCCTACCCGGATGCAAATTGTCTAAAGTGCCATGCTGCCATTACCCAAAAGCAGGACTTCAACAATCATTTTCATGTCTTCCTTGCTCAATGGCAGGCAATCGACAAGAACGCAGCCACCTGTGTAAGCTGTCATCTCAGCCATGATACAAGCGGAAGTGCAAAAGTTGCCTTTTTAAATGAAACTACGACCGTTGCCATCTGCCAGAAGTGTCACTCCGCAGTTGGATCGGGATAACCTTCGAGTCTTTTAGTTTTGTTGGGGTTTTACTGCGCCGGCTTCAGGGCAGGCTGCGGCTTTTCGCGCGGGGTGGAAAAGAACCCGGCCGGGAGATCGATCGCAGGGGGGATCCTTCCATTGATTGCATCTTCCAATGAAACGTAGTACAGACTGATCGCGTTGTCGCCTGCCTTTTGAAAGGCAAAAAAGATATATTTGCCGTCCGGGCTCCAGCGCGCATCCCGGTAGCAGCATTCTCCACGGATGGGATTCAGCCGGGTCACTTCCTTGGTCCCGGTGTTATAAACATAAAGATTGCCAAAGCCATCACTACGGATCGAATCGTTGAGCAGGAATTGATCCTTCCCATCCCAGTCATAACTGCCGATCCGCTTGGTGCTGTCCCTGTCATATTCAATATGCGTTCCCGGGATCCTATCCAGGCGCACCAGGCCCGTGGTGGCGCAGCTGGGGATATCCACTTTGACGAGGAAGACCTGGTCCGAGTTCACGAGCTGGGTGTCGATCACCTGGGCGGCCAGCTGGGTATTATCGCTCGACCAGCGCACATCCCGGAAGGGATACTGGTTATAGAAACAATTCTCCCGCAGGGAGATCAAATTGAAACGGGTATTGACATCCTTCAGCACAGCCGGGTCGAAGGGAAGGATGTTCAGGGTGCGCTGGACGCTGATGGCAACATATTTTCCATCCGGCGATACCCGGAATCCCTCCAGGGATTCATTGGAATTAAAGCAGGTGAGCTGCTGAGTCCGGTTGGTGGTCGAGTCCAGCATGAAAGCGCAATTTCGGGACATGTACACCAGCCTGCCGCCGGCGATCCAGTGCAGGCTCGACTTGGGTGCATTCTCCGTGCGGACCAGGGTTAATTCGCTGCCATCCGGGTTCATCAGGTAAATGTCATTCCCGGAAAGCAGAGCGACCTTGCTCACATTCCCCGCAGGCAGCGCCGGCGTGGATGTCTCCTGGGCGGGTGTGACTGTCACCGTCTGGGTGAGCGTCGGAACAGGGGTCATGGTGGCGACGACCGGAGCTATGACTTCCGCTTTCGTAGGAGCCGTTGTCGGCGTCAAAAAGAAAGGAAGTTGATTCCGAAATCCAAACAGGCCCGCCAGGACGAGAAGGACGACCGCACCCAGGGCAGCGAATCCCCGGCGAGAGGAACGGGAAGGCCTCTGCATCTTCATCAATGTGGTGGAGGAGGGAAGGGTGCGCTCCTCCCCATAAGCAGCCTTGATCAGGGCCCGGGCCATGTCCACCGCGCTCTCATACCGATCGTTGCGGTTCTTGGCCATCGACCTCTTGATGATATGATCTACTTCCGCAGGCAGGTCCGGGTTGACCTGCAGGATTTCCGGAACCGGCTCGGACACGTGCTTGACCAGCACACCGAACGAATCGCTTGCCTTATACGGTTTTTCCCCGGTCAGCATTTCATAGGTGATCACACCCAGGCCATAAATGTCGGCGCGATGATCCACGGGCAGGCTCTGGGCCTGCTCGGGGCTGATATATTCCGGGGTGCCGATCAGGCCATTCCCGCTGTTGGTGCGATAGGTATCGGCGATCAGCTTGGCAAGACTGAAATCTGTGATGTAGGGATTGTTATGATTATCGAAAAGGATGTTATCCGGCGTCAGGTCGCGGTGGACGATGCCTTTCCGATGGGCATATTCCAGGCCAAGGGCGATCCTTTCGACAATATCGGCCGTTTCCTGCAGGGAGAGTTTTCCACTATTGATCCAGCGCCGAAGTGAGCCGCCGGACATGTAACGCATCACGTAGTACGGCTGTCCATTCTCCTCCCCCACATCGTAGACCGGCACAATCGCCGGATGCTCGAGCTGGGCAATCACTTTCAGCTCCCGCCTGAAGCGGGCCAGGATCTTGAGGTTGCGCATCAACTCGAGGGGCAGGATCTTGATCGCCACCTCCCGGTTAAAACTGGCATCGAAAGCCCGGTAGACTGCCCCATTGCCCCCTTGTCCCAGCTCCTCCTTG
>JBLNAU010000333.1:0-2642 GCA_050259515.1 Syntrophothermus sp. | reverse complement strand
GATCGGCGATATGCCGATCCTGGAGATCATGCTCCGGCAGATGAAGCGGGCAGGCGTCGAGGAGGTTGTCCTGACGGTGGGACACCTGGCGCAGCTCTTGCGCACTTTCTTTTCGGATGGCAGCCAGTGGGGCATGAACATCTCCTATAGTTATGAGGACCAGCCGCTCGGCACGGCAGGTCCGCTGGCGCTGGTGAAAGGCCTGGAGTCCACCTTCCTGGTGACCAATGGAGATGTGCTGACCACACTGGACATCAAAAAGCTGCTGGCTTTTCACAAGTCCCAGGGCAGCCTGGCGACGATTGCCGTGCACCGCCGTCAGGTCAAGATCGACCTGGGCGTGGTGCAGATGGACCCGGGGGGCTGCATCCATGGCTATATCGAGAAACCGGTCTATGACTATACCGTCAGCATGGGCATTTATGTCTTCGAGCCGGCTGTAATGAAATTCATATCTTATAACCGCTACCTGGACTTCCCCGATCTCGTCCTGAAGATGATCTCAGCCGGTGAAAAGGTCAGCGGCTATGCCTTCGACGGCTACTGGATGGACCTGGGCCGCCCGGACGATTACACCCAGGCTGTGGAAGACTTTGCCAGCATGCGGGATCAATTTTTGCCGGAGGAGGGATAATTTTCGCGCAGAGCGGAGCGAGTGCAAGCCGAGCGCAGATTCGATTCCCTCTTATTGCACTTGTTGCCCGCGCTTCGTCTACGGGGCAAAAGAGCCTTACCCCTCCACTCAGCGTGAGAGGAGGGCTGAAAAGGAAAAATTATGGAATGGCGTTTCCCTTTATCTGATTTGGATTTTGGATCGCAGGAGGAAGAGGCCGTGCTGAATGTTATTCGCAGCCGCTGGCTGACGATGGGCGCGGTGACCCAGCAGTTCGAGCAGGAGTTTGCTGCGTATGTGAAAGCCAGGCATGCCATCGCGGTGAACAATGCCACGGCCGCGCTGCACCTGGCCTGTGTGGCGGGCGGCCTGGGGCCGGGTGACGAGGCGATCGTTCCGTCGCTAACGTTCGTGGCGACTGCCAACGCGGTCCGCTATACGGGAGCCGTACCGGTCTTTGTGGATGTCACCAGCCAGGGCGATCTGAACGTCTCACCGGAGACCATCGAAGCCAGCATCACTCCCCGGACGCGCGCCATCCTGGTCGTGCACTATGGCGGGTATGCCTGCAACATGCCGGCCATCATGGGTATTGCCCGCAAGCATGGGCTGGTGGTGATCGAGGATGCCGCCCACGCGGTCGGCTCCCAGCTCGGGTACCGGATGCTGGGGACCTGGGGAGAGATCGGCTGCTTCAGCTTTTTCTCGAACAAGAACATGACCACCGGTGAAGGCGGCATGCTGGTCACCGACGATGAGCGGCTGGCAGAACGTTTGCGCCTCCTACGGTCGCATGGCATGACCAGCCTGACCTGGGACCGGCATAAAGGCCATGCCTGGAGCTATGATGTGGTCGACCTGGGGTACAACTACCGGATCGACGAGATCCGCTCGGCGCTGGGGCTGGTCCAGCTCACAAAGCTGCCGCACAATAACCAGCTGCGCCGCGAGCATACGGAACAGTATCACGAGCTGTTGGAGCAGGTCTGCCCTGAGGTGGGGCTTCCTTACCGCTCGCACCCCGGGCTCTCCGCCTGCCACCTGCTGCCGGTCCTCCTGCCGGAGGGAAGCTCCCGCCAAGCGGTCATGGAGCAGATGAAATTGCGCGGGATCCAGACCAGCATTCATTACCCGCCCATCCACCAGTTCGGCGCCTATCGGGAAAACGGAACCTACTCCCGGCATGGCCTGGCATTGACCGAGTCGCTGGCGGCGCGTGAACTGACCCTGCCACTCTACCCGGCGATGAACGGCTCGGATATCGCCATGGTTGTGAACGCACTGCGCGAGTCGCTTGTGGAGCTGAAGGTGGCGTAGGATGACATGAGAGTGTGGGGATGGATCAATCAAAATCCGAATCATGTCATGCTCCCGAAGAGAAACCGCCTCGGGGGGGTGTGAGGCGTTTGCTGCCGAAGCATCTAGTTGTGGCCAGGAGATATCCTTCGTCGCGTGAGAGCGCTCCTCAGGATGACAGGTTCGTGTAGGGTTGAATCAAACTCAAAAGGACATGACATGGAATGAAGAAAAGAACAAATGGAATATCATGCAGATCAACGAGGAATGGTGCAAATGGCAGAGCCCTTACAGGTGAATAAATCTCTGCTGGCTAGAATGCTCGCAGGAGACCCGGCCCTGGACTGGGCGTCCTTCACTTCTGAGGACTGGCGGCTGATCGTTCAGCGGGCAATCGCTGGAGATGTCGCTCCGCAGCTTTACTTTGCCCTCATCAAGTCTGGGGGGATGGCATACATTCCCAGGCGGGAACAAAAGCATCTACGGGCGATCTATGTCAGTACAAGGATGAAGAACGAGCAAAGCTTGTGCGAGCTCGAGAGACTGGCGGGTCTGTTCGAACAGGCCGGGATTCCGGTGGTGGCCCTGAAAGGGAGCTGTTACGCATTGACGGTCTACACGGACATCGGGCTGCGCCCCATGGTGGATGTGGATCTCCTGGTGCCTGCCTCCGTGTTGGAGGAGGCGATGCAGATCGTTTGGAATTCAGGATATCGGGAAGTTCTGCCTGAAG
>JBLNAU010000332.1:0-3183 GCA_050259515.1 Syntrophothermus sp. | reverse complement strand
AAACGGGCAGGATGGAGAAGCTCTGCGTACTATGCTGCTCCTGGACCATCAGAGCGGCAGCGCCCAACCGGCTGGCACTTGCTCCAGTGAGCGGTAGCGAAGCTGGCTGAACAGTTGGTTTGGCGGAGCCCATCACCTGTGTTGCCACCCGCGGCGCCGGCTGGCAGCCCGCCAGAATGAGCCCCATTAGGATGAGAGTGTATAAAAACTTCTTGCCCATCTTTTCTACCTTTCTTTACCGTTTATCTCTATACACCTACCGGCAAGGAAAGGTTCCCCCCTGTCCTATTTCACTTTCGATTGGACTGTTCCAATACGCAACGATTCTCGTTGATATAATCTGAAAGAAGGTTCACGAAAGAAGAGGAGAGTGGAAATTTTTCCGAGATACTGCATGCCGCCAGGTGGTTCTGGCCTTTGATCGCCCTTGGGCAACGGTTTTCCGCGGCGGCTCGTAATCGATTGCGCGGCTTTATTTGGGAAGAAGATGGGAAGCCGGTACCCGCAAGGCAGTTTGGAACCCTGTGCTACAGCCAATATACCGCTCGAACCCGGCCAAAAGGATATCATGAGATCGATCTGCGGATCGACCTGGAGCATTCCAAAATCGCGGAGGATCTATTAGGGGCAGGCACCACGCTTCTGGAGCCCCAATCTTCGGGCCATGCCATCCACTTGCACCGCTATACCTGGCAAGAACCGCTCTTGGCCGCCGCACAGGCGATCGGTTGCATGGTCCACCGGACCTACAGTACAATGGGAATGCGCCTGGGATAGGCCAGGCAGACTTCGCCTCTTAATGATTGGTCCCAGGTTGGATCGACTCCGCTATCCGGATCGCCGTCTCTAAATCGGCATCAGTTTCCAGCCGGTAGGTCATTTCCCCGGTGGTCCAGATTAAGGTATGCCCCTGCGTGATGAGGCGAGTCAGGGTGGTATCGCCATTGCGCATGATCAAAATATATTCGCCGTCCATCCAAACCGCCGCATGGCCGCCTACCTGGGTATCCTGGACCGATTTCGGCGCATATTTTTCAAAGATCAGCCGGTCGGAGGGCGCTTCAGACAGCGACATGCGCACTTTCTCCGGCTGGTTCGGATCCATCCAGACCAGCACGACCACCGGTCCATTCATTTCCTGGAGATAGACGTGATCAGGACTGGACAGATCTGGTGGAGAAGCAGGTAGTTCAATGGGAAATCCTGCCTGCTCCTGAGCTTTCGCCAGGGTGGTTTCGCCTCCCAGGTTGAGAACAGATTGCAGGAAGGTAGGCGTTGGATGGGGCGTCGGGGTCATTCGGGGAACCGACGTTCCCGTTCGAGCGGGGGTCTGGGTTGGAACTGGCTGCGTGGCCGTCGGTTGGGTGAAAAAGATGCGCACCGAACCGATGCGGATCCAGTCCAGTACCCGCGCTCGAACCGGAGAAACCAGCAATGCCACTGCTAGAACCATGAACAGCACCACCAATCCAACAGCCAGCCGGTTCAGCCTTCGAGCAGGCGCCGTGCGGCTCAATCCGGCCAGTCGTTGGCGTTCTCGCCCCGCAAGGTCTGGGGTTTCCGGGTATGGGAGTATGGCAACCACCTGCCTCAGGCGCGCTTCCAGGTTGGCATTGGTCATGCCTGGCTGCGAGGGATGGCGGGGGCTAAAAGACATCTGAGCCCTCCTGAACCAATTGGGGAAAATCTTTTTCCAGTACGCCGCGAAGCCGAGCCAGCGCCCGGTGATGACGCGACTTGACCGTTCCCAACGCCACGCCCAGTACCTCGGCAGTCTCCGCCTCGGAACATTCCATAAAATAACGCAAATAGATCACCTGCTGATCTTCTAATCGCAAACGTTGAACAGCCTTCCAGATTAGTTCGGCCTCCAGGTGCTGCTCCGCCTGTTGGACCGCGGTGCGCACCGTTGAATCCCGCTGCAGCACCTGCTGCAACGCGGACAGATATCGGCCTACACTCCGCCGCCAATTGTGACAGAGATTCGTAGTAATTCGCATCAGCCAGGGACGCAGGGGGCGGGCGGAATCGAAGCGCTCCAGTGCAGGATAGGCGCGCAGAAAGGTCTCCTGGGCCACATCCTCCGCGTCATCTGGATCACCCAGGAGCAGGTAAGCCAGCCGGAAGATGGGCTGTTGATGCAGCTGAACCAGCTGCGCCCAGGCGTCCGCATCTCCCTGGCGGGCTGCTTCTATCCAGCCCTGCTCATCGGTCAATACCTTTTTGCCTTCCCTTCATCCAAAGAAGGTTATATCTACTATACACCGGTAAAAGTCTTTAGGTTCCCAGTCCGCTCAGCCTGATAGATTGAGCCACGAGTGCCTGCTCCGCGTGCCGGTGGCAAGGCTTCCTTTTCGATCCGCTGCTTCCATACCGCAACATCCTCGCCGGTGCGCTCTTTTAGCAAGCGCGAGGGCATCTGGATCAAACTCTGCCAGTCTCATGTTTCAGGCATTAATCTCTCCAGATATGGCTCAAGATTCCCTCTGAGGTCTAGACGTAATTAATCCATACACCAGGATTAGTATCGCGATCGCCAGGATCCCGGCACCCAGGCTGGTGACGGTCGTCCCGAGCGATGGCTGGCCCGGCTGACCGACCAGCATATGCAGAAAAAAACCGCCCGATTGGATGGGCAATTTCATGGCATCTCCTCCTCGGCCGGAAACGAAAAGGACTGCTCCGCTTGATGCCCTCGCCAGGGAGGATTTGGTCCGCGCCGGTTTCCCGGTTCCAGCCGGATTTGTAAACGCAAAACGGACCTGCGCTCCTTTCAACTCCTTCTTCCCCTCGATGAGGAGCCCTTAGCTGATACGTATGGGATAGGGTTTCTCTTTTTTCCACCTATACCAATTCTATACCAGCTTGTCCCCCCATACGCTTATGATAAGCCTGGTGGTACGGAAATTCACAAACGACTAAACCAGATCAAAACACCATCTAAACGAAAACCAAACAAGTTCTTGCTACCATCAACGAGGCAAGGAAAAGGTTTTTACCGGTACGGATGGGAGCAAACAATGCAGCCTTGGGAGCAAGTTGTGCTTGTGGAGGGTTGGGATGAATGTGAGTAAGCGTGGAAGTGCGAATCGGGCCGCCTGGCGCAGCCAGGCCATCCTCATCGTTCTGGTGGTGCTGGCAGCAGGTGGGGGAGCGGCGTGGTACCTGTTCCTCGGGCCAGGG
>JBLNAU010000331.1:0-5716 GCA_050259515.1 Syntrophothermus sp. | reverse complement strand
ACCAGCAGAGGAGCCGATCAAATACACAGTGGAGATCGATGACATCCACTCTACCGCCGAAGTAGTTTCGGGAAGCCTGGTCTCAGCGGATGGCACAAGTATCCCTGTAAACTTTCGGCGTACTTCCCAAATCGTGAACCCGGAGCGCCAGCAATCAAAATATGACCCATTCAACATGGGCACCCCGCCCCAAAGTGACGTTGTCATCGGCGCGAGTACTGTATGCTTCGTAGTTGATGTAGGTAAGGGGACAGGCATAGAAGATTACCAGCGCTACTGCACCACCAGCGATCCAACTTCTACCCCAACACCAACTCCTACCACCACTGCCGGTGGACTCACCGCCAGAGAGTCACTTCCATTGCTCGCTCTTCAAACACAAACAGCAACCCCTGCTCCTCCTGCACCTGGTTCAATCAGAGCTCAATACCCCGCTCAGTACGCAGCAATGCAGACTATGATTGCCGATACAGCGTCACATCTTTCATTTGTAGCAACGGGTGTTGCTGATATTGAGATTGATAAGAATGAGATCATCAGCACCATAGAGGGCGCCACGGACATTGAGAAGTGCGCCACTGCAGATGCTAATACAAGAGCGAAGGACTGTGCCTCGGACATTATCGTTGCGCCAGTCACCATGGATTATTTCAATAAGTATTATGCTCCATTGAAAAACAGAAATACCTCGGCTTCGAATACGAATGACACAACCAGCATTATTGTTGGCGTGGTAAGGGTTTTAGGGCCATTCGAGTTTACCGCTGGCCTACCCCCGACTCCCACTGGAACGCCTCCCACGCCTACTGACACACCGCAGGTCACTACTCAAACTCCTCCGGTCCCCCCCTCCATCACCATTGAGCCAGGCGATTACGTCTTGCGATACGTGTTTGATAAGGATGATGGTAGCTTTTATGCTGCCCAGATTTCCGGGGTTACAGTGAATGGGGTTAATGTGGACTACACACAAATCCCAGCCATTCCTATGAAATTTGTTGATCCTAATGATTCGCCAACAGATCAGCAGCCCATCGCCGTGATCAGCGGCTTCTGCATGTATCGGTGGTGCTGTGGAGAAGGATATTGGTACGGGCGTTAAGCATCTCTAGATCTGCCTTTCCAAAGGAGTCTTCCGACCTAAATCGAGAAGAACACTTGGAGCTAATTTTTCGTCACATCAGCCTTTGTTTGCTGGTGTGACGAAGCCTAGATGATGAATGTTACAGGCTCTTTTCCAGCTCAGAATCGGGAAAGAAGCGTCTACGGAAATACACTGCAATAATATGCTGATGGATAGGAGATGGAATGATAGACCCTCCCTACGGGGTGATCTGGAACCGGGTTAAGTCTGGCAAAGTCATACCCTTCCTGGGGGCCGGGGCGTCCCTGGTCGGACGGATGTCAGGTGTAGCTTGGGATTCACAACGCCCCCAGTTTCTACCCAGCGCGCGTGAGCTCTCACAATTCCTGGCAAAAGAAGCCAACTTTCCTTCCCAGGAGTCACACGATCTGGATGACCTTGCCAAGGTAGCCTCCTACTACGCCATTATCTCGGGGCGACGGTCTTTGCGTGAGCGGCTGCGCGAGGTGCTGAACTATGAGTTCAACTGCGGGCCCCTGCACATGTATCTTGCCTCTATTCCCACGCCGCTTTTGATTGTTTCGACCAATTACGATACGCTCATCGAGCAGGCATTTCTGGCGCTGAACAAGCCATTTGATCTGGTCATCCATCCGGCGGAGCGTAAGGATATCGCCAACGCAGTCTGGTGGTGGCCGCACGGCGCCTCGGAGCCAAGTGTTGTCCCCCCGAATGAGCTGCATATCGACCTCGATCGGACGACGGTGATTTACAAAATGCACGGCACTGTCCAGCCTCAAACAGAAAAATGGGACAGTTTCGTGATCACCGAGGAGGATTATGTAGAGTTTGTTTCGCGAATGACGATCAATGCGGCCGTTCCCTCCATTTTTTTCGAGCACTTTCATACCCGCAACTTCCTCTTTCTCGGATACGGCCTCCGCGACTGGAACCTGCGCGTCGTTCTAAAGAACCTCGACCGTTACCTGGGTCGTAGGCGCGGCGGGATGGAGGAGGAGGACGAACTGCTGCCCTCCTGGGCAATCCAATACCAGCCATCCGAACTTGAGCGGAGACTGTGGGAAAAGCGGAACGTCAATATTTTTGACATAGCCATCGATGATTTTGTAACCAAAATGCAGCAATGGACGAAGTAACCCAACCGACTGATGACTTCTGTCCATATGTTGGTTTACAGCCGTACAATGAGGCTGATCAGGATTATTTCTTTGGTCGTACACGTGACAGCCGTGTGATCTCCTCCAATCTGTACGCGTCACCGCTAACGATTCTCTATGGGGCCAGCGGCGTCGGAAAAAGCTCTGTGCTGCGGGCAGGTGTGTCTCCCTACCTGCAAAGAGCACAACGAACGGCCGTTGTCATTTTCGATGGATGGGCGGATCAAAATCTCCTCTATACCCTGAAAACCAGATGCCTGGAATCCATCACTTCGGCAATGGGTAACCGCGAACTTCAATTGGAGCTCAACCTGCCTCTTGATGAATTCCTGTACTCGGCTACCCAGGCTCTTGGCGGCACGCTGATGCTCATCCTGGATCAGTTCGAGGAATATTTTCTCTATCACCCTGAAAAGGAAGGCAACCCGTTCGAGGTGGAGTTTGCGCGTTTAATCAATCGTGAGGATGTTGACAGCAACGTTCTGCTGGCCATGCGCGAAGACTCATTATCCCGTCTGGATCGTTTTCGGGCACGTATTCCCAATATGCTTAGCAATGTTCTTCGCTTGCGGCACCTGGATGCCGCCTCGGCGCGGGATGCGATGCGCAGACCGCTCGAAGTGTATATCAGCCAGCATCCCATGGAACCGCCGATGTCCATTGAAGATGTGCTGGTGGAGGAACTTATCCATGATATCCAGGTGGAAAAGCTGCTTATCGGGCAGGGCGGACAGGGTGTTGTGGAAAAACCTGATGGTGCAGAGGCCGAGATCCAGATCGAAGCGCCCTTCCTTCAACTCGTCCTGACCCGCATCTGGTTCGAGGAAAGAGCACAGGGTTCGCAGACCATGCGATTGGAAACGCTGCAGGCCCTGGGAGGCGCGGGACGGATCATCCGGACGCACATGGACTCGGCGATGAATGCCTTAATGCCTGAGGAACAGGATACGGCGGCATACATCTTTCGTTATATGGTCACTCCTTCAGGCACCAAAATCGCATACACCGTGGCAGACCTGGAATTTTTTTCCCAATCCAAGCGTTCTTTGCAGCCGGTGCTGGAGAAACTCGCCCAGTGGAATGTAAGGATCATGCGTCCGGTCACCTCACCGGGAGAGCCCGGAGTCGTTCGCTATCAGATCTATCACGATGTGCTCGCACCGGCCGTACTCGACTGGCGTGAGCGGTATGAAAACAGCAAGCAATTGCTGAACCTGTTTCACCTGTTAACCCAAAAAGGCGATATGGACAGCGCCTTTCAGGTGTACCGGGATATCGTGCAGCGAACGCCGCAACAGGCCTTTTTCCCGGCGCGCTTCGAAGTCAAAAAGTTGATCGGGAAGGCTGAGCTGGGTGTCACCTACCTTCTCTTTGATCGCGAGAAGGAGCATCTTGTAGCAGCTACGATCCTCGATCCAAGCTATGAATTCACCACCGAGGAGCTGGAGCAATTTGTCGGCCAGGTGGGCAAACTATACAGCCCGCGCATCGGCCGTGTTCTGGGATTCCGCCAGCACCGTGACAACACTTATTTATTGAGCACATATATCGATGGACCAAGTTTGCGTGCCCGCCTCAACCATGGCACCCCTATGTCTTATCAGGATGCAATGCAGGTCGCCCGTGAAATCACGGGGGCACTGGAGGATGGCCACCATCAGGGACTTTCTCACTTGAATTTGCGCCCATCCAATATCATACTCAGCTCTCGTGGAGTCAAGCTGGTGAATTATGGCTTCTCACGGCTGACGTCCATCCGCCAGGCGACGGGCGGATCCGCCAGAAAATACACGGATGATTATCTGGCACCGGAACAGCTCGCAGGAAAGGATGGGGATGAACGCAGTGACATCTATGCCTTCGGTACGATTCTTTACGAGATGCTGATCGGGCATCCTCCCAGTGTAGGACGCTTCTATTATCCGAGTGAGGTCAACCTGGAGGCGACGGAAGCGGTCGACATTTTGATCGATCACGCCCGGGAAAATGAACCGGACAGGCGTTTTGACTCGGTCGAAGCCATACGTGCAGAGATCGACCGCATCTCGTTGAGCTTATCCAGGGGAGGTATTAACCAGTATGTGCGAAAAACGCTCGCCTGGATCTCGGATCGCTATAGAAAACTCACTTCAGGGAGAGGCCTCATCCTTCTTCTTTCTGGTTTGGCGATTTTGCTCGCCTTGAGCCTGATGACTTTCGTCCCTGTCCAGGGCAGGCTGGCAGCACGGTTGCTCCTGCCATTGCTGGTTAACAGCCTGGTGATCAGCATCTTTTGCGATTGGGTCATCCGTGCCCTGGCAAGAAGACGAGGTCTGGGCTCCTTGAGTACCTCGGGAAGAGGGATTGGCGTCATCCTCGGGCTGGTGTTTACGCTCCATCTAATTAGTGTGCTGGGGCTTAAGGAAATCTCGCTGACACCCTTTGTGCTTACCATGATTGCCTTCATGCTTGCTCTTGCTACCTTTGGAACAGCACTGGCATTGGGCATTCTGGCCGTTATCGCTCGAATAACAGAACGTTTGTTTAAAAGCTATACCATGGGTTTCTACTGGAGCTTTATCGCGATCGTGTTCTTCGAGTTCATCCTGATCGTATTGCGGCAACCATCCAATCTGATCATGCCCAGATAATGAGACAGCCCACACTGAGGCCAGCAGTCAATATTCTCTCACAAAAGAACGACTATACTTTGAGTTGTTCTTTTTGTTTACCAGGATCCTGCCAGGGTTTCCTGGACAAGGACTGATTTGAAAATAAAGGAAGCTCAGAGTGAAAAGAGATACATCATGAAATCAGAAACCATCACCCAGCGGGACGACCTGATCATCCGGCGGCACATCCTCGAGCCGGGCGAGGCCCTGCCCTGGCACACGGACCTGTGCCAGCGCTTCACAGTTGTCGTAACCGGCGAGAAGCTGCAGATCGAATACCGCGACACGGGCCAGATCGAGGAAATCCGCGTGCAGCCCGGCCTGGCCGATTGGGACAAACCCGAGCCGCGCCTCCACCGCGGCATCAACGCCGGGAACGTGCCCTACGAGGAAGTGATCGTCTTTTTCATCGAAGAGCCCGGCATGGAACCGCAGCCGGAGGTGGTATAGGGAAGCGGGGAAGCAACTGCTGCTTTTGACTTAAAAGTTGCTCTCGCGATCGTCCCTTCTCCTCCCTGCCTCTGATACAATTCCCACTACTCTCTATTCACTACTCATCTACTCCCTCCTCTCCCATGACCACCACCCTCGACCAACTCAACGCCCGCGGACAGGGTTACCTGCCCGGCCTGCTCGGCATCGAATTCACCTCCCTGGAACCGGGGCGCCTCACCAGCCGCCTGACCGTGCGCCCCGAGCTGCTCGCCCCAAATGGCTACCTGCACGCCGCGGTCGTCATCGCCCTGGCCGACACGGCCTGCGGGTACGGGACCTTTACCGATCTCCCCGAGGCAGCCAACAAC
>JBLNAU010000330.1:0-5509 GCA_050259515.1 Syntrophothermus sp. | reverse complement strand
CATAACATCAACATGACCGACGGGTCCACCGATGAATTCCTGACACAGGAATTGCAGGGCTCGATGGCCAATCTCCCGCAGTATTTCAATAAAACGCCCATTGCCATTATCTGGCCGGGAGGCAATTTTGGCCGCCGTCCAGTGGAAGCTGCCCGCAAATATGGATACAAGTTGGGCTTCACGATCAATCCGCGCGGTCCCGTGATGTACAACTGGATTCCCCAGGCCGATCAAATCGATCCCGCCCGCCCTGTGTACCTGGCCGAAGGTCCGGCAGGCGACCCCTTGATGACGTTGCCTCGCTACTGGGATACAGACGTCCGCGCCCACCTGGATGAAGTCCGCAGCATCGGCAAGGACGCAGCCGCCTACGCAGAGCAGAACAAAGCCACCGAGCTCGAGTATTACGATATTCTGTGTGCGCAAAAGCTGGGGCCCATTCCGTAAAGAATTTTGGAGTTAAGGAACCGGCCCCTTGACTCCAAAGTGATTGCGGGGGATGTATACTTAATACATGGATCATCAGCCCTATATTCCGGGGACACTTCCTGCCGACCCGGGTCCGCGTGCAAGATTCACGCCTCCTCTGGAGGAGGGAACCGTTGCCCGCTGGCTTTCACTACACGCGCCTGCGGGAAGCTGGGTGCTGGACCCGTTCGGCTTTTCCCCGCGGCTGGTGCTCGAAGCGGCGAGGGCGGGCTACCGCGTTCTCGTCACAGTGAACAATCCCATTACGCGTTTTTTGCTGGAGATGTCTGCCAACCCGCCCGGTGAAGTGGATTTTCAGGCAGCGCTGGCTGAACTGGCTAGCGCCAAAAAAGGTGATGAGCGGCTCGGAGCCCAT
The DNA here is from genome assembly GCA_050259515.1 of Syntrophothermus sp. Taxonomy (GTDB): domain Bacteria; phylum Chloroflexota; class Anaerolineae; order Anaerolineales; family Villigracilaceae; genus Defluviilinea. The sequence continues at coordinate 4,665 of JBLNAU010000330.1, read as the reverse complement.
TTACAATCCCTTTATCTCACTTCCTGTGAGAAGTGCGGACAGCAGATCCAGGTCGACTCATTCCTGTGGCGCAAAGGGGAGACTCTGCCGTATGCGCGCATCTATACCTGCCCTCACTGTGGGGATACGGGCGAGCGCGCTGTGACACGTGAGGATGCCGAGAAAGTAAAACGGATCGCTGCGACCGATTCCCTGCATCGCTCGCGCGCGTTCGAGCGGGTCACCGCCCTGAAGGATGAGGACCGTGTTTATGTGGAGGAGGCGATTCAGCATTACCTGCCCCGGCCGCTGTATTTTCTTACCACGGTGATCAACCGGCTCGATACGTTAAATCTTTCCCCCGAGCGGAAGCGCGCCCTGGCCGGGTTGATCCTGGTGGCGTGCGATGCCGGGAATACTCTGTGGGCACACCCATCCGAGAGGCCGCGGCCGAAGCAGCTTCATATTCCCGGCCAGTTCCGTGAAGATAACCTGTGGGCTCAGCTCGAGAATGGTCCCAGCCTGTGGACGCGGACCGCCTCGGAGGTGCCCTGTGAAGCCTGGCCGCAAAAGATTCCCGAGAGCGGCGGGATCTGCATTTACGATGGGCGACTGAAAGGCCTGGCACGCGAGTTGAAGACGGAGATTCCCATTGGCGCGGTGGTCGGCTCGGTCCCGCGTCCGAACCAGGCGTTTTGGACTTTGTCCGCGTTGTGGGCGGGCTGGCTGTGGGGGCAGGAGGCCGTGGAGCCGTTCAAGGTCGCCCTGCGCCGCCGCCGTTATGACTGGGCCTGGAATGCGACCGCCCTGCATTCGGCCTTTTCACACCTGTTCGATCTGCTGCCGCTGGGGACACCCTTCTTTGGTCTGCTGCCGGAAGCCGAGCCGTCCTTCCTTACATCCACGCTCACTGCCGCCGGCTCGGCCGGGTTTGACCTGCAATCCATGGCACTGCGCACCGAGCATGATCCCATCCAGCTCCTGTGGCGGCGTGGAGAACACTTGAAGCGCGAGACCTATGAACCGGATCAGGAGGAAGTACGGTCCGCCATCTATGGGCACCTGCTGGAGCGCGGCGAGCCTGCCAGTTATCTGCATATCCACGCCGCGGGTTTGATTTCCCTGATCGAGTCGCATTCCCTGAAAAAAAAGGACCAGGAATTCGACGAAACTTTACGCGCGGTTCAGACGTTAATTCAAGGTAGCCTGGAGGAAGATTCACGGTTTGTTCATTACTCGTCCGGTGAAAGCGTGGATACAGGGATGTGGGGCAGCAGGAATCATGCAGGGGAGTATCAGGACTCCCTTGCCGACCGCGTGGAAGTGGCGGTGGTCACTTTTCTGCAAAAGAATCCCAACAGCCTTTACCTGGAAGTGGAAGACGACCTTTATCCTCGTTTCCCCGGCTTACTGACCCCTTCCAAAGGGCTGATCTATGCAGTGTTGAGCTCGTACGCCGTAAGGAACGAGGGTGCCTGGATGCTCCGCCCGGAGGATGTGGCATCCCTGCGGCGCGCGGAGCTCAACAAGGTATACAACATGCTGGAGGCGCTAGGCAGGCGGCTGGGATATTCCACCACCCGGCAGGGAAAAGTGTACCTGTGGCAGGAGGATGGACAGACCGTTTACGCGTTCCACGTCCTCGCTTCTGCACTGGTGGGACGGGCGATCTCTGAAATGCCGTATTCTCCTGAGCAAGCTCTGCTCGTCATACCCGGGGGGCGGGCTTCGCTTGCTGCGTACAAGGCGCAGCGGGATCCGGCCCTGGCAAGCAGGCTGAGAGAGGTCCGGGTGATGAAATATCGTCTCCTGCGGACCCTGCTCCAGGTCCCGGTGCTGACGCGTGAGTCCTTCAGCAAGCAGGTCGCAAGTGATCCGTTGGAAAAATCCAAATTGCAGATGATCCTCTTTTAGCTTCGTGGCCCTTTTGGGCGAAAAATGAATATCAATTGATCCCCAGCATAGTGAACGAAGGAGGCAGCAATGATCAAGAGAGTGTTCGCCATCACTTTATTCGTAGCAATCGTTCTTGCAGGTTGCAGCTCGCAGGTCCCAACCGAAGTGGCCTCAGCTACACCAACGGATACACAAACCCCCGCGGCAACGGCGTCGCCTGCCGAATCGCCAGTTGCGACTGAGGAAGCTCCTGCTACGCAGCCTCCCCAGCAGACCCCGGCTGCACAGGAGGTTGCCAGACCCACCAACGATCCGAAGTGCACCAACAGCGCTGCCTTTGTCACCGATGTGACCATCCCGGATAACACGCCCATTAGCGCCGGGACTCCGTTCACCAAAACCTGGCGTGTCAGCAATACCGGCACCTGTGTCTGGGGACCGGATTACACCCTCAGCTACTATTCGGATGAACGCATGTCTGCACCGGCAACGGTCGCCCTGCCCCTCACCTATCCGGGTCAGAATGCAGACATCTCCATTGATCTGGTTGCGCCCAACAACCCCGGTACGCGCAGGGGTAACTTTGTCATCAAAAACCCGGCCGGCCTGATCATGAAGGTCAATGAGGATTCGCGCCTGTGGTTGATCATCAAAGTGACACTGGACGCTCCCACGGCCACCGTCGCGGCAGGTGCCACAGGGACCGGCGCGGGACTGGTATCCTCCACCTGCGCGTTCTCATCCGATCCGGCCAACATTACCGATACGCTCGGCGCCATCAATGCATACCGCGCTCAGAACAACCTGCCCGCCTACACGATCAATGATAAACTGGCCAAGGCGGCCCAGTTGCATGCCAATGACATGGCCTGCAACAGTCTCACAGGGCATACGGGATCCAATGGTTCCACGCCCCAATCCCGGGTGACAGACAGCGGGTATACTTATTCGTCTGTCAGCGAAAATGTCCAGTTCAGCTACCCTCCTCTCACAGGCCAGGGAGTTGTCAACTATTGGATCAATGACAAGACCGACCTGCGCCATAACCGCAACCTGATCAGCGATACCTTTACCGAGGTCGGCATCGGCTATTCCTTCTTCAACAACTTTGGTTATTACGTGGTTGTCTTTGGAGCCCCCTAATATCCTTAAAAACAGTTTACCTTTTCCATGTAGAATTATTTCATGAATACGCTACGTACGTGCATCATGCTGGCAGGCTTGATCCTGTCTGGCTGTGCCAATATTGTGCCGCAAGCGCCAAACAAGCCTGCGGTTGAATTTGTGACCGCGACCCTGGCGCCCACCCGGCCGGCCCTGGTTCTGCCGACGGCGACCTATATGACATCCACGCAGGATCCATCCATTACCACAACTCCAGGCAGGGATACGACCACTACGCCCGCTCCTGGCTCGACCGAACCGGCAGCGGGCGCCTGCAAGGACAGTGCGGCCATGATTGAGGATGTAACCATCCCCGACAACACCCAGATGAGCAAAGGCCAGAAATTCACCAAGACCTGGCGCTTCATGAACAACGGCAAATGCAACTGGACGGGCTACACGGTCGCCTTTTTTGCGGGCGACCGAATGGAGACACCCGACTCTGTCCCCGTCCCGGACACTCCGGCCGGAAAAACCGTGGATGTCTCTGTGGATCTGACCGCCCCGTCCACAGACGGGTCCTATACAGGCTTTTATATACTGAGAAACAACAAAGGGGAAACTCTCCCGATCGGGATCGAGCAGAGTTTCTGGCTGAAGATCCTGATCGGAAATGCCGTGGCGGCTCCGGTGGCGACCCCGGTCACGAGTGGAGGGACGGTCGTGGTTCCCACGGTCAGCGTTAAGGGGAGTTGCACCAACTACAGCACCAGCTCATCCTATGCCAACCAGCTTGCCGGGCTGATCAATGATGCCCGTGCACAAGCCGGCCTGCCCGCGCTCAACGTCAATGCGCAATTACAGGCTGCTGCACAGGGACACTCGATCGACATGGCCTGTCACAACCTGCTCAGCCATACCGGCTCAGACAGCTCCTCTCCAAGCCAGCGTATTGCTGCTGCCGGGTATGCGGCCTCCTTCTCCTCGGAGATCATTTACGGCAGTGGTTATCCGCAGACCGCATTTGACTGGTGGATGAGCGATACAACCCACCGCAACGAGATCCTTAATTCGAATGTGACCGACATGGGCATTGGCTATGCCTACAACAATGAGACCGCCTATGGAAGTTACTTCACCGTCGATTTTGCAGGTCCTTAAGATGTTTGGAATAACAAAGAAATTCACGCTTCCCCTGATTCTTCTGATTTTCCTGGCTGCATGTGCCAATGTGGTCCCGGGCGAGTCACCGCAGAGCGCGCCGGTTGTCTTTAGCACATCCACCCTGCCGCCCACGAGGCCCGCGTTGCCTCTGCCGACAGAGATCCCACCCACCGCCTCGCCTACTTCGGACCCAAACACACCCCACCCACAAGGCACGCCCACCTGCAGGGAGAGTGCAGTGTTCGTCGAGGATGTCACCTACCCGGATAATACGCGGCTGAACGCCGGGGAGAAATTCACCAAAACATGGAAGCTTCAGAACACAGGCACCTGCAAATGGAGCGGCTACACCGTGGCATTTGTCTCCGGCGACAAAATGTCCTCGCCCGATTCGGTTCCTGTACCTGAGACCGAAGCCAAATCCACGGTGGATGTTTCGGTGGATCTGGTCGCACCTTCTTCTGATGGCGTCTACACGGCCAATTTCGAGCTGCGCGACACGGAGGGGAAATCCATCCCGCT
>JBLNAU010000329.1:0-6846 GCA_050259515.1 Syntrophothermus sp. | reverse complement strand
TGGATTTATCGTGCCCGGTAAAGAGCCTCTGCCAGTTCCCGGCCTGTCCCTTGGGGAGGAAGGATGCGATCCCTTCGTTGCGCTTCGCCTGCCACTCCTCATCCGGGTTGGATGCCATTTCTTCGATGATCACTTTTTCGAGTGACGGTTCAGCCTGCACGCCAAGGAAGCTCCAGAGCTTTTGCATCTCGTCGAAGGGATGCAGAAGCAGGTCTTCATAGCGCAGACCAAGGTAGTTGCCGCCGAACAGCCTGCGCCCTTCCTCTTCCGTTTCCTGGAGGTTCTTCACCCAGCCGGCTGCCACCCGACGGATGAACGTTTCGGTGAAGATCGAGCGCGTGCCGCTGGTGAATGGATCTTGATCCTTGCGCAGATCCTCGATGATCCTCTTGTCCTCGGCGCTCAGGAACTTGGATTCCTCCACAAAATTGCGGAAGCGCTCGGAGATGAGCACATCCCGTCCATCACGGACGATGTAGACCAGCTTGGCATCCGGATAAATGGAATGCATGTCGCGCACTGCCTGTCCGTGGATCGTGGAGGAGGGGCTTTTATCACCGACGATGCGCTTGCCCTCCCTGGCTGCATCCCGCTCCATGATGAAATCGGCTGCAGCCCGCAGGACGAGCGGCGACAGGTCGCGTCCCTGGTTCCAGCGGTTTGACTTGCGGGCCAGCCATTCCTCCGCTTCGGGGGTGTTCACCAGCGATTTGAGCAGCGGCTGGCGCGTGAAGAAGTGCGCCTGGTAGTTGCAGTGTACTTCCGGGTGCAGGCGGGCGAGGCGCATAAGTAGTGTGGTCCCGGAACGGGCATGGCCAAGGATGAAAAATTTTTCGCGCGGGAAAAACTGCTTGATCTCCGCAACTTCCTCAGGTGTGATGGCCGGGATGGGATTGCGCTTTTTTCTTTTTGGATCGCCCTTAAGCAGGGTACGGGCGGCGGATTTGAAACGGGCGAGCATGATCAATGAATCTCCAGAAGTTTCAGTCTCTCTTGAATGGCTTGCGCGATCCGATCCATTAGCTTCTTATCCCTCTCAGGGTCGAATTTGGGAGCGTTGGTCCAATCACTGAACCAGATTGGTCTGCGTCGTGTCTCTTCGGGTTCACTTGAATATCTCGGAATAACATGGGCATGCAAAGCGCGGTCTGTATTCCCGAGGATTTCAAAGTTGATCAATGTTGCGCTTGTAACTTCGAGTAGGGCATCTCCAACAATGGACATATCCCGCAGAAATATGATCCTCTCCTTGAGAGGTAGAGCATTCAGGTCAGTCACTACCGGATCATGGAGCAGGATGCAATAGCCGGGCAGTATCTGGGTGTCTGCAAGAACCAGCCATCCAGACGGCATGCGGCAGACGACATAAGGATTTTTCCCCTGCTGTGCTTCTTCTACTCTTTGGTGGATGATCGTTGTCATAGTTGAGGTTACCTTTTCCAATTGAGCATGACCAGGCCCGCCAGGCAAACCAAAATTCCCAGGATATTGATCCACGAGATATCATCCTTGAAAAAGAAAATCGCCACCGGAACCAGGATCAGGGAGGCAACCACATTGACCAGCACCGCGGCAATTCCCAGGTTCCAGCCGGAGCGGTAGGTGAGCAGAAACCCGAACTCGATACCGACGATTGCAACAGCCAGCCCGATGCTGGCCCAATTCAGTTTTTTCAGCTCCACTGCCAATCCGTTTTCGATGGGGAAGAAAATAAAGGTCAGTAAAACGATCCCAAATGCCACCGCATAGGTCACCAGCAGGGAAACTGTGAAATTCACATTCGAAGGTGTGCTTTTGGCTGTGAAATGATAAAGTGCGCTGGAGCAGATGGCCAGCGTAATGGAGAAATAAAAAAGAAACATATTCTTCTTTCTCATGGAAGTAAAGCGCTCCGGTCTAGGGCGCTCCTTTGGAAAAACCTGTCAAAGTCTGTTCGAATCCAAATTTTGTTCCGGCGTGGTCGAACTTCATGTACACGATACCGGTGCCCTCGCAAAATTTTTGAAGGATGTTCCCGCCGTTATAGGTGTCTGTTAGCTCCACACAATTTTCAAAACTTCCGGCTGGCGTATCGGCACGGCCGTGGGTGGTTACCTGCCTCCGGCCGACAAAATCGCAACCGGCCGCTTCTCCTGATCCGTTGCGGCTATCCGGAAGCAAACACCAGTTCTTTCGAACCGACAAGGGAAACTCATAATCGAGAATCAATTGATCGGTCTTGATGTTGTTTGGATCGACTGGAAAGTTGCTTTGATAGATCCGGTCGCCATCCTTGATGTACCAGAATTCGCGCGGCTGGCTGGATAAATCACGCAGCCATTCCGGGTCAGCCTGGATCCGTTTCCAGTCCCGTTTTACGTGCGCCACCCGATAGCCTGATACGGTTTCCGTGTCGACGACTATATCGGTGAGCTGGTAGGTGGCTTTGACAACCTTTTCAGGATCAGAAGGCGCCGGATCATAGGCTTCATAGGAATAGACCCAGGTTGTGCCCTTTTCGAGAGGAAACCCGGACACTTCAAGCGGCTTCTGAGATGAGCAGGCCGCCAAAAAGGCAGTCAGAAGGAGAAGAAGGATCAGACTCTTCATTGGTTCAATATCTTCAGGATGTATTCCGCGGTTCTTTTCCCGGATGTTCCATCGGTGAAGGTAATCTCCTCCTCGATGAATTTTCTCCGTTCTGCGGCGTCGAGTGTGGGATCCCTGAGATAGAGATTGATGGCCTCACAGAGCTCCTTCTCATTATCTGCCACTCTACCAGCCTTGGCCTCTCGGAAACGTTTGTGGGTGGGCCAGTTGCCGATCTTCTTCAACGAGAGCGAAAACTTCCTGGGCTTGTTCCACCCGCCAGGGACGTCGATCACTGCCGCGACGATGGGCGTGTCATGGACGGCCGTCTCGACGACCATGGTCGAATACACGGTGACGAGCACATCCGAATGCGCCATCATGGACGATTTTTCGTCCATGTCCTCGCCGCCATAGTAGCCGAGCGAGCCTCCCAGCGCGACGGGCTTGACCACGTGAACATGGGGATATTGCTTTTCAAGCGCAAAAATCCGCTCGCGCTCCTCGGCGAAGATCTTTGGCTTGTCCTGAAAATGACTGGGATGCAGGCGGATCAACAGCTGCGCCGGTTCCACCAGGTCATTGGAGGAAACCAGCCTGGCCAGCGCTTCCACATTGGGATAGTTCGGCGCAAAATGGACAAACGAGCAGGCATAGGAGATCAGCCTGCGATGCGGGTCCAGTCCATGAAGCTTGAAATACTCCTCCTTCGATAGGAGCCATTGCCTTCGAAAATAGCCATCATAGGACGGGATGCCGCCAATATGGACGCGCGCCGGGGCCCAGTCGGAGCCGTAGACCAGCTCGTCCTTTTGGAGCTGTGACCAGCAGGTGGCGTAGTCCATCGATGCACCGCGGATGGCGTAACTCGACGGGTTGTCCCAGCCGACGATCGCCGCCATGCTCGGGACCCGGTGTAGGAGCGCTTCGCGAAGCAGGTAACGGTCCAACCGCCAGCCTGCCGTCGAAGCGATCACCAGATCAGGCTTGTGCGCCTCAAATAGATCGGCGTACAGATTCGGCTGGGGGATGAGCCGGTTTTGAATCCGGACGAGATAGCTGCGAGCAAAAGCAAAAGTCCGCAACAGGAGGATGGCCAGGGCGGAGGGAATCCAAACGCCCAGACGGAACTTCCAGCCGTTCTCCACCCAGACCTCCCAGATGTGGCTGTCCATGGCTTCATTGTTGATGCGCCACGAGCCGCCGACGCGCCGCAGATAGGCCAGCAACCACTGCCAGCGCGGCTTGAATTTGGTCGCGTAGGCATTCGCTTCCTTAAGACGCAGACCCTCAAATGTCAGGCCCGGGTGGGCGAAGCGCTGCGCGATGCGATCCTTTGTCTCGTCGTCGGTCAGAACGACCACCTCAACGCCCGCTTCCAGCAGAGTCGGGACGACGTCGCTTTGCAAAAAATAGATAATTGCCATGCCGTGGTCGGCGGAAATGAATATTTTTTTGGACACGGAAATATGTCTGCTTCTTTCTACATTTGAGGTGGTTTTCCTCACCAGGGTTTTCAGCCCATGGATTTATGCAATTCGCTGCAGGTGGGAGAGGACAAAAACAAGGCTGCTATATTCAGGGAATGGATGAATTCGCCGCTTCTGGCAAACGCTATAAAATCGTCGAGAGGCATAAGAAGGACCTCGACTGCTTCAGCATCATCAGCGCTTTGTTTTCCTGTTGGACTGGCATCCATGGCAAGGAAGGAATAGATTTTATTTCTGTAAATTGCCGGGTTCGGTGAGCTGCAGCCCAGCTCCAGCCATGCATCGCTGGAATGACCTGTCTCCTCCATCAACTCGCGCTTCGCTGCATCCAGTGGGCTTTCGCCTTCATCCAGCGAGCCGCCCGGCAGCTCCATAATCACTTTCCCAGCACCGTGGCGATATTGCCGGATCAAAACCACTTCCTGTTCTTTCGTCATTGCAAAGACCAGGATCTCATCGTTAAATTCGAGAAGTTGACAATCCAAAAGCCGGCCGTTATGCAGCTCACACTGGTCCACACGGATATATGGCAGCACATAGCTCGTTTCCAGAACCTTCCAGGGTTTGATCATGGCAGGCCTCATGTTGGGGTCAGGAATAATACCAGGTAAAGATCTTATTATAGATGGCCAGCAGCATTTTTTTGACCGGCCCTGCATCCAGAGCGCGGCGCTTGAGCCCCGGTTTCTTACGGCGCGTACTTTTTCCAGAGTCCGTGCCCAGCTCTCCGCGCAAATATCCCAGTGTATTGGAAAGATTCATCGCCAGTGGGTCGGAGACCATCAACCGCAGCAGACCGGCGTCGTTCATGCGCTTATCGAGCTGGCGGACCTGGCCCATGGGCTTGCTCATGTCGAAAGGCAGGAACTGCTGGAGCGTGGATTTGTAGGCGGTGAACTGCCAGTGCGATGCACCGGCCAGGGCAGTCACCCCTTGAAACTGGATGCGCCAATCTTTTGTCTCTGCATAGACTTTTCGGTTTTCCTCCTCGGTCTGGCCCAGGGATAGATTGAACTCCAGGAAGGTCTCCCAGGGAATGAATTGGCCTTCTTCGAGCGTGGCATTCGCACGCGCCCATTGGAGGGTTGACTCCAGAAATTCCGGCGGCGTGCGGAAGGGACGGGCGGTCACCATGCCGACCTTGGGGAAGGTTTCCAGGATCTCCACCGAGCGCTTGAGCCAGTTCGGGGAGAACAGGACATCACTGTCGGTGTAGGCGATGATTTCCCCGGGTGCGCCCGCCAGCATGACATTCCAGGCTCCCCCCTTGCCTACATTTTTCTCGGAAAGGACCAGGTACTGGATGCGTCCCTCCTCCTTTTCCTTCACGAGAAAATCGCGCACCTCGGGACAGGACCCGTTATCGAAGACCATCAGGTCGAACGGCAGCCCCGCGTCCCGACGCATGGAATCGAGCGAGACTTTCAAAACATCGAGCGTCTCGGCATAAAACCCGCTCAGGAAAGGGATATAGTTGAGCAGCGCGGCCGTGATCCGCTCGGGTCGGGCAACGTCTTTGACAAATTTGGCAGGGTTTTGGCCTTTTCGCATCTTCGATACTCATTATTCGGGAGTAGATATTCGATCTTCGAGGCTCGAATTATCGAATGATCCTTTTCAATCTTTTCTGCCACCTCTTGGGGCGGACAATATTTTCAATTGTTTTTTCAGGCAAAAAGAAAAATACTTTTCTAAGAAATAATTCGAGCTGGCGTGCAAAACGCGCCGATGTCAATTTCGGGCGGGTAAGTGTACCACCGGCAAGCTGGTGGGTCGCATCCAGGATGGTATAGCGGATATTGGCCTGGCCTCCCGCAAGGCGGATGTTCTCGTTGGTATCCGGATGCTCGTAGTGCGGCTTCCCGCCGGGTAGGTGGCTGTAATCGTGGTTCTGGTGCACGATCATCAACGAAGGCGTGCAATCGATCACGGGCCATTTTTCCCTGCGGGCCTTATAGATCATCCAGTTATCCCAGCCGGCGCGGCCGATGGTGAAATCTGGAATGTCCGTGTAACAGGAGCGCGGGAAGAGGAAGAAGTCGGAGCCTGCCGGACGATGGAGAGAGCCCTGACGATGGACCATGGATGATAGACGATCCTGCCAGCCTTCGGAGAAGTCAAGGGGCTGGGTGATGTCCAGGTCCCAGCGCTGGCTGAGAAGGACGAAGTTATGGGGTCGTTTCTCCAGGAGCAAGCTCCTGGACTCACTAGCGGCGCTTACAAAATCATCCATCAGAATCATATCTGCATTGATGATACAGAGCAGGTCACTGGTGCTGTTTTCGCGGGCCAGCTGGAACATGGACGAGATGAGGGGCGTGCTGGAGGGATTGCGGGCAACGCCGGATAAATGTGTTACACCCAGTTCACGGGCCGCCTCCGCCAGACCTGTCTCTTCGCCCAGGAGAATGACCTGCACATCACGAAGCAGCGTCCAGGATTGGATCGCGTTGCGCTGGATCGTGGCGATGTGCGGGTTGGTGAAAGGCTTGGGAGCGGAGAATAAAGTGATCAGTGGCATGGAATGGGTGATCGGTGTAGTACGCTTATGTCGCACTACGATTTTAGCGCCCGGTCGTCAATGTCCTTAAGGGTTTTGTGCTGTACGCTGGCATTGATCTGCATCAGCTGCGGCTCGTTGTGAACGACCTCCAGAACCTCCTGCCAGGAGAAGTCATCGCGGCCGTTGAAGCGTTTGTATACCTGGCGGATGAATTCCAGATCCTCAGGCGTATCCACCGTCCAGCGATAGTCGCCGAAGTCGGTGGTGTGATGCAGGAGGGCGATG
>JBLNAU010000328.1:0-3492 GCA_050259515.1 Syntrophothermus sp. | reverse complement strand
ACCAGCAGTCGTACCAGGTCAACGTGCAGCGTGGTTTTGTGCTCTCCCTGGTCTTTCCCACGCTCAATGCGCTGGGCGGTGTCTTCACCGGCGTTCTGATCTTCGTGGGCGGCATGAGTGCCGCGGCGGGGGTGGTCACCGTCGGCGCCTGGTATCTGTTCATCATGAGCCTGGACCAGTTCTTTTATCCCGTCCTTAACCTTTCGGCGTTTTCCGCCCAGATCCAATCGGGCCTGTCCGCGGCCGAGCGGGTCTTCGCCCTGATCGATGCCGACCCCAACGTGGTCCAGGTCGAAAAGAGAAACGTGCCCCCGCTCAAGGGACAGATCCAGTTTGACCATGTTTTTTTCCGCTATACAGATAACGAGCCGGTCCTCAACGACTTCAATCTCACCATTCGACCCGGGGAGAACATTGCCTTTGTGGGACACACCGGCGCGGGAAAGTCATCGATCGCAAAACTGATCGCCCGTTTTTATGAATTCCAGCAGGGACGCCTGCTGGTGGATGGGCAGGACATCCGTACCCTGGACCTGCCACAGTATCGCCGCCAGTTGGGGATCGTGTCCCAGGTTCCGTTTTTATTCTCAGGCAGCGTGGCAGATAACATCCGCTATGCCGCACCCGCATCCAGCGATGCCGAAATGATGAACATGGCTCACAAGATCGGTGACGGTGAATGGCTGGAAACCCTTCCCAACGGGATCGACACGGAGGTCGGCGAACGAGGCGCGCGCCTGTCGATGGGGCAGCGCCAGCTCGTGGCCCTGATGCGCGTCCTCATGCAGAAGCCCGCCATCTTCATTTTGGATGAAGCCACTGCCAGCGTGGACCCCTTTACTGAGTGGCAGATCCAGCAGGCCTTGAATCTAATTTTGAAAAATGCAACCAGTATTTTGATCGCCCATCGGCTGTCCACCGTCAAGGCTGCTGACCGGATCATTGTCATGGAAAAGGGTGGCATCATCCAGGAGGGAACTCATAACGGTCTGCTCGCGCAGCCGGATGGTCATTACGCCATGTTATACAACACCTATTTTCGACATCAGTCCATCGACTATCGCCCCGCCGGACTGGATGAGCTACTGGCGTTCAAGCCCGGTGCGGAGATTGCACCCGATAAACAGGGGGATGATTAGCAGCACTGCTCAGCATGACATAGGTAGGAACTTCTGTTCCTGTACATCGAGGAGATCCAGCACTGCCTCCACAACAGAGTCGGGGGTAACCAACCGCAGACAATTATGATGCCCCATGGGACAAATGCTCTTATAACAATACCGGCAGGGGACATCATGATTTAGCGTTCGATGTCGTACCATCCAGGGAGTGTGCTGGGGATTGGTCAGCGCATAAAGATCCACAACGGGTGTGCTGACTGCTGCAGCAATATGCACCGGCCCGGTATTGTTCGATATCAAAAGCGGGGCCACGAAGACCAAAGCCGAGAATTCCTCAATCCCCAGTTTGCCCGTCACCGAGAACGAGCCGGACTGCATTCGTGCGCGAATGCTTTCCACCAGCTCGGTTTCCAACTCGGTGCCTGTAAACAATATCTGGAAACCATGTTCGCTGCTGAGCAGCTCAGCTACTCTGGCAAAATGCTCCGGGGCATAACGCCGGGACGGAGCGGTCGAACCGGGATGGATCACCACCCATGCCCTGTTCGTGTCGATGCCAGTTTGCTTCAAACACTGATCCACTGTTTCCAGTGCGGAAGGCCTGATCTCCAGGGAGAGACGCTCATTTGAAGCCCTGCAGCCGATATGAGCGACCAGGTCGAGCTGCCTGCGGACCTCGTGGCGGAGCTCGGCCTGGCCAAAGTGGTCGGTTTCATGGACCCAATCGGTCAGCAGGTGATAGGGATTTTCCCGGCAGTGAGCCAGGCGCAGAGGAATGCCCGCCAGAAACGTCATCAATGCCGCGGGGAGCGGACTCTGGCTGAAGGAAGTAAAGATCACGGCCGCGTCAAAGCTTTCCTCTTTCAGGCGGTCGATCATTTCAAACTCATGCCTGCTGTCTTCAGCAGGCGCAGTCGCCTTCATCCACGGGGGATCATAGATGATGATTTTGTCCACTTCAGGGATCAGGGGGGCAATCGCGGCACCGGATTGCGAGGTAAGCAGTGTAAGCCTGCGCCCCGGATGACTCTCCTTCAAGGCGCGCAGGGCCGGGGTGGTCATCAAAACGTCTCCCAATGAGTCGAGCCGGATGCACAGAATGTGGTCTGCCCGCTGCCATTCCTTCTTGTCGCTCATCAGACTGCTCACCTGGCTCTCTGCAAATCCCGCGCAAGCAGATGCCGGATCTTCTCGATCACGCTTGTGGTCGAGTAATTTTCGAGATAAGGAAGGATCTCCACCTGTCCACCCAGCTCATCCACCAGGCTGGCTTCAGGGAGGGTTTCCCGGGTGTAGTCGCCGCCTTTGACAAATACATCCGGGCGGACCACACGGATCAGCTCATGAGGGGTATCGCTGTCGAACGGGACGATATGGTCCACGCAGCTGAGCGCTGCCAGGACCTGGGCGCGGTCTTCCAGCGAATTGATGGGCCGGTCCGGACCCTTGAGGCGACGGATGCTCAGATCCGAGTTCAAGCCCACGATCAGGATATCGCCGAGGGCCTTGGCACGGTTGAGGTAGGCGATATGGCCGCGGTGTAGGATGTCGAAACACCCATTGGTGAAGACGATCCTGCGGCCTGCCCGCCGGTAATACTCCGCACGCAGGGCAAGCTGGAAGACATCCTGGATCACCTTCTCATCTGTGGAAAAGTGCTCCTTCAACTCATCCGCCGAGCAAACCGATGTGCCGTTCTTCGACATCACGATGGAAGCCGCAGCCGACGCGATCTCGGCAGCATGCTCAACATGCGCTCCCGATGCCAGGCTCAACGCCAGGGCGCTGACAAACGTATCCCCCGCCCCGGCCGCCCTGGAGCCGGGCTGAGGCTTTGCATAGGTGCGATAGGGCGTGCTGTCTTCCTGATGAAAGATCAACGCGCCGTCGCTGTCGAGCGTGATGGCCGCGATCTGCGCGCCGGTGATCTCCAGGGCTTTGCGGCCCTGTTCGGTGATCTGGTAAATGCGGTCCGCTTCGCTCTGCGATTTTTCCAGCCCAAGTAGCTGCAGGGTTTCCTTGTAATTGGATTTGATGGCGGTGACATTCATGCCGTGATAGGCATCCAGCCGTTTTGAATCGACCACGATCATGCGTGGATCCCTTTTCTGTAGATCCTCCAGGACTTCCAGCACGCGCGGGGTGAGGATGCCGTAGTTGTAATCGGAGATCACCAGTCCATCGCATTCCTTGAACAGGACCTTGAGTCTCTCGATCAACTTCGTCTCGCTCTCCCGATCCAGAGGCGCTGTTGTTCCCTGGTCGAACCGGACGATGATTTGGGATCCGGAGAGGATGCGCTGCTTGGCCAGCGTGTCCCGGCCCGACACATGAAGAAGATGGGCCGCTGAAACATCCTTTTCTCCCAAGG
>JBLNAU010000327.1:0-3662 GCA_050259515.1 Syntrophothermus sp. | reverse complement strand
GGCATAGGCGCGGCCGTGAGTGTCCAGCCAATCTAGCAGTGTGCTGATGCTGGTTGTGGCCATGGCAATGCAGTAATCTGCTGCGCCATAATACAGGCGTAGCGTGTCGCCATCGGGTGCCACCACATGACCGCAGGGAAAGACCACGTTGCCCACATCACCGACCCGCTCGTAGTCCTCTTCTGCGGCAAACACCCACTCATCTCCGCGGATCAGACAGGTCTCAGGGGATTCGAGGTCGAACAGGGCCAGGCCCAGGCGGTATAAGGATCCGGAAGCAGTCTGTCGCACTCCATGATAAACGACCAGCCAGCCGCGCTCTGTTTCAATCGGCGGGTTGCACAAGCCGATCTTGTTTGCATCCCACCAGGCGCCGCGCCGCGCTTCCAGCATCATCTTATGGGTGCCCCAGTGTTTGAGGTCGTTGGAATAGGAGATCCACATGTGAGCACCAAACATTCCCACCGGCCGGTGGATCAGCGCCCATTCGCCGTTGATCCGGCGCGGCAGCAAAGCAGCATCCTTGTCTTCCGGAGGCATGATCACGCCCATGCGCTCAAAGCTCCGGAAGTCGCGGGTGAGCGCCATCGAAACGCCCGGACCGCCGCGCGAGTAGGATGTGTACAGGATCGCATACTGTTCCAATTCCGGGACATAGGTAATCCGTGGATCCTCCACCCCCCAGATCTCCTCCGGATAATTTTCAAAGTCAGCCACAAAGGTCGGCTGGCTGTCGATCACCCAGTTGGAGACTCCATCCGCAGAACGGGCAACCGTCAGATGAGAATGACCGCGCATATCCTCCACACGGCATAACAAAAGAGTTGTTCCATCCGGCAGAAGGACCGCTCCCGGATTAAAGATCGTATTTGCCCGGTAGGGCCAGTCTCCTGCAGTCAGAATGGGGTTGGATGGATCGCGCTCGAATAGAGATGGCTTTCTGTATCGGGAAGTCGGCATAACATATTTCCTTTTCTGTCAATAAAATTGATCGTGCTTAACTGCATTTCCCTGAATTTATGATTCGCACTTTATCTACCAATCTTCTTATAGAGCCGGCAACGCATCAATGGGGGAAACCACGTATCAGCCGGCCTGCATTTTGGTAAAAATAGCCGATAAAGCCGGGTACAACTCCCGGTAGAGGGAATAGGCCTCCCGATAAACACTCACCTGCGAGGCATCGGGCTGTGTGCTGCCGGTTACTTTGATGCAGGTCTTACAGGCGGAGGCGACGTCCGCCCATTCTCCGGCGCCGACGCCTGCCAGCAGCGCCGCGCCGTATGCCGCGCCTTCGGTCGTATTGACCGTTACCAGCTCAGCCTCCAGCACGGAAGCCAGGATTTGCCGCCACAGCGCACCTTTTGTCCCGCCGCCCGAAGCCCGGACCTGGGTGATCGCTCCCAGCCCGGCATTTTGAATTAATGTGAAGCTATCCTTCAACCCGAAGGAAACTCCTTCCAGCACGGCACGCGTCAGATGCGCCCGGCTATGACGGACCGTCAGCCCGATGAAGGCACCGCGCGCCAGCGGATCAGGATAGGGAGTGCGTTCCCCTGTTAGATAGGGAAGGAACTGCAAACCATCACTCCCGGCTGGAATCGCTTCAGCCTCCTTCAATAGATCATCGAACGCCATGCCGGGTGCGAGAGTATCCCGATACCATTGCAGACTGCCGGCAGCCGATAACATCACACCCATGAAATGCCAGAGTCCCGGCACCGCGTGACAGAACGCATGCAGCCGCCCCTCCGGCTCGATCAAAGCCGAGGGGGTTGTTGCAAATACAACACCGCTGGTACCCACGGTGAGACCAACGATCCCCGTCTCCACCGCGCCCACACCGACCGCCTGGGCTGCCTGGTCACCGCCGCCCGCGACAACCGGTGTCCCTGTTTTGAGGCCGGTGAGGGAGGCAGCTTCCTCGGTTACATAACCGGTACTTTCAGGTCCTTCAAAGGTTTCCGGCATCCAGTCTCTTGGAATCTCGAGCGCAGACAGGACTTCTTCTGACCAGTCCCGCGCGTAAAGATCGAAAAGAACCGTTCCGGCGCCATCCGCCTTATCCATGGCATATCCGCCTGTCAGGTGATAGCGAATGTAGTCCTTTGGCAAAAGCACATGGCGCGCCCGTGAAAATATTTCCGGTTCATTCTCCTTGACCCATAGAATTTTCGGCGCAGTAAACCCGGTTAAAGCCACATTGCCTGTGATCTGGATAAACCTTTCCCTGCCGAGACGAGTGTGGATTTCATCACACTGGCTCTGTGTGCGCTGGTCGTTCCACAGGATGGCAGGACGCAGCACATTCCCCGCGTCGTCAAGCAGTACAAGCCCGTGCATTTGTCCCGTTAAACCAACGGACTGGATCTCTTCTCCCCTGATTCCTGCTTTCTCCAAAACCGAGCGGATGCTCGCCGAGACTGCCTGCCACCACTGGTGAGGATCCTGCTCCGACCACAACGGCCGCGGCGTCTGGAGGGTATGCGGCGACGAGGCCACCGCGACGACCTCCCCCTGCCGGTCGATGATCAGCGCCTTGCTGGAGGTGGTGGAGGTATCGATACCGAGGAAATAAGGACCGTTCATCTTACCCCCAATAGCACTTCCACAGTCAGTTGGTCCAGGCGCTCATATCCCAACCCCCGCGATGCGAGCAGCTGTCGGTCAAATGATTGTTCCTTCAAGGCACTGGCCTTTTCCGGAGAATATGCACCCAGATACGGATCCATGGTTCCATCATCGGCATGGATTTCCGCCAACAGCGATTGAATCTCCGGGTCTACATTCCATCGTGCGGCTTTTTCTTTCAGAATCAAATAGGTGCGCATACAGCCGCGGGCAAAATCCTTCACACCTTCATAGTCCTCTGTACGATAGGCATGTGCATCGAAGTGACGAGAGCCATTATAGCCATGGTCTTCGAGAAGCTTCACCAGGAAGAAAGCGCTCTTGAGGTTGACCGCTCCAAAGCGGAAATCCTGGTCGTAGCGGCCAAAAGCCTGGTCGTTCAAATCGATGTGGAACAGCTTGCCGGCTTCCATGGCCTGGGCAACCCCATGTGTGAAATTGAGCCCCGCCATGTGCTCGTGTGCCACTTCGGGATTCACACCCACCATGTCAGGATGTTCGAGAGTCGCAATGAAGGCCAGCATGTGACCGGTGGTGGAGTTGTAGATATCGCCGCGCGGTTCATTGGGCTTGGCTTCGAGAGCGAACTTCAGATCGTATTTGCGATCGAGCACATATTCGCACAGATAGTTTATCGCCCCGCGCGTACGCTGGATGGAAGTGATGGGATCCTTGGACGCGTCGGTCTCCGTGCCTTCCCGGCCTCCCCAAAAGACGTACACCTTCGCTCCGAGCTCCACTCCCAGGTCGATGGCGGTCATCGTCTTTTGCAGTGCATAAGCACGAACTTTGGCATCATTGGAGGTAAACGCTCCATCCTTGAAGACCGGGTCGCTGAACAGGTTTGTTGTCGCCATGGGCACGCACAGGCCTGTCTCGGCGAGCGCAGCCTTGAAATCCCTGACGATCCGGTCCCGTTCTGCAGGGGTTGCATCGATCGGAACCAGGTCATTGTCATGAAAGTTGACGCCCCAGGCGCCCACCTCCGCCAACAGGTGGACAAGCTCCACCGGTGATTTTGCCTCCCGTAC
>JBLNAU010000326.1:0-3758 GCA_050259515.1 Syntrophothermus sp. | reverse complement strand
AACCGCCCGGAATGAATTGGTAATCACCGCCAAGAGGGAGCGTCTCAACCTCAGAAGTTGGCCATCCATTCCGATCGAGCGGGACCCGGTAAAGGACCGGCTGAAATGAATTGGTAAAGTAAGCGGCATCCCGGGTAACAACCACATCATTGATAAAACTAGGTTCGGTGCTCAATTGGAGCTCAGCGACCAGATCCCCAGTCCGGGCGTCATAGACAAACGCCTTGCCGGTCGACCCACCTGCCACGAAAAGCAAGCCGGAACGAGGATCGAATTTCAAGCCAATCGCGCTGCGTCCGGGTTGCGACTCAACCAGAATTTCGCCTTCGCCAGTCCGGAAATCGCCACGGTAGATCGCGCCGGTTGGTATGGATCCCACATAGAAGGTGGTTCCATTCCCACTGGCAATACCTTCGGGTTGAAACCCATTGGGTAATGGGATGACATCCGGGAAGGGGGCCGCGCTGCCCATGGACGTGAGGCTTAGAACAACCAGCAGCAATGAAGCAAGGATGGAACGCTGACTTTTACGAGTCATAAACATGGTCTCTCCTTTTCAACTTCCGGTCGATTTTGCTGCGATAACTCGCCTGCATCCCCACGCTGTTTTAAGAATCGTACTGAATTATTATGAAATCCAGATTAATTCACCCACAATGAGTATTGTCTTAAGTAGCAACCGAAAACTACTTTATAGAGATCACCATAGGTGGCGCTCCCACTGCCGGGGACGGCGGCAGGAGCGATATCAAAAATAAAACAGCCAGTCTGGAATTGGCTGGCTGTTTCCCATTTGTGTGGTGCTTATTCCTGATCGGGTTTTTCAAATTTATCAAGCTGCTCCTGCACCTGGTCCAGCAACAGCTTGATCTCTTCTCTTTCATTGATCGCATGGTGAAGGGAGGTCAGGAGAGCATCGTTATCCTCATCAGTGCGGGTTTTCAAGAGATGCTCGTCCCGTGCAATTTGTATGTTCTTTTGATCCAGCTTGATCTGAAGCCGCTTGCGATATCCCTCATAAAAACTCTGCTCGCGGATTGGCTCGATTGCCAGGGGTATTCCCTGCTCCAGCAATTCAGCGACCGTTTTTAGGAAAGCATCCAGGTCCACCGGTTTTTGTAAGAAGCGGGTTGCACCGATATCCAGTGCAAATTCCTTGTCCTCGGGGGCGACGTATGTCGCCGTGATAAAAACCACCGGGATGTCGCACGTCTCGGGGGTCAGGCGCATGCGGTGGACGAGGCCGAAGCCGTCCAGTTTGGGCATCATGATATCCGCGATGACAATCGCCGGGCGTTCGGCCCGGATGATATCCAGCCCCTCCCTGCCGTTACGAGCTGTGATCACACGATAACCCCTGAAGGTTAATGTTGTCTGTAGCAGTTTCAGGATATCGGGATCATCCTCCACAATGAGTAGATAATCTGATCCTGCACTCATGATTTTATTGTAACCCGAGTTTCCACCCGGTTTATATTAATTTCGTCACTTTTTGGGATTACCCGCTAATTCCAGCCTCCGGTTCTCATCCGGTTCCGAATTTCGTCCTCCAAGGCCGAAAGCATATCAAAAAAAGCATCCTTATCGGCCGGAGTGAGGGTCGATTTCTCCTCCAGACGCGCCAATAAATAGACCATCCAGGAGAGCCAGGTACGAGGGTTGCTTTCCAGGTCGACAAAGGTGCTGGCGAGAGAATCGAGAGTATTGCGTAAATCAGCCTCTTTAATCATGATGCAGGCTCCTTTTTGGTAATTGTATCATCCAGGCCCCTGATCTTCAGAACCCGTAAAACTACCGCTTGTCTCATGAATTACTTTACTTTTTAAACATGTTTGCAGGCTAATATTCCTATTCTACGTAAAGTAAATTATGCGGCACTCTGTAAGTGCGTCCCTGTCCTACGGGATGTTGTCGTTCATCTCCTCATCCGGAAGATTACGATAACGGCGGCGCTCGATGCAGAGCCTGCCAATATGCTCTGCAAACTCATAATAATCATCCGCCTTGCGCTGCCGCCGGATTTCATAAACGTATGGCTTAAGCCTACTCCATACTTTGGCGATGGGAGGACTGAGCCAGTCCAGGGAAGCATCCTCTTCCTTAATATCCCAGTAATGTTTTACGATAAAGCCAATGTAATCGAGGCAGTTCAATGTCATTTTGACCGACCGTTGGCCTTCAGGCAGGCCACCGACCATCCCATTTTCACACGCCATGATTTTTGTCTGCGTGTTCTTGAACCAGGCCTGTATATCCTCGTTCTCACCTGGAACGCGGATGTTGGTAAGGATCCAGCGGCGCGCGGCTTCCTGCTGCGGATCAGTTAACTTATCGTATATCGAGCGATAGATCTCATAGGATATCTTGGACTTCTCACGGGCTTCAGCGATATCCGACCGGATGCGATCCCTGACGGTATAAGCAAGGCCGCCGATCAAAAGAGACAAGGAGACAACCCCGACGAACCCATCAAACAGGCTCCATTTCTGGGCACCAGCCACATTCCTCGAGAAGAAATAGAACAACCCCATGATGATAAAGTACCCGACGGTTGCAATCAGGATTGTCAACAAAAAGAAATTAACCCATCGTTTATGGGCCAGGCTCTCCCGTGATGGGAGAGAGCTGTTTTGGGCCGGGGAGTTCTTCTGTGACGATGACATTGGATGACCCTTCCTTCATTCGATCTACGATCAGGCAGAGAACAGACTAGGGAATAACTACTCTTCTATTCCTGCGATCTTCAGATTATTAAAGCGCGCTGTATGAGGGCCAAGATAGGCTCCAAAAAACTCGGTCTCCGCGCTCCAACGGACATCTGCAAGTGCATCCATATAGTTGCCCACCAATTGGCCGCCCCGGAACGGCTTTCGCACACCATTCTCAACCAGGTACCCAAACCGGATTTCGGTTGCAAAATTTCCGGTGATCGTATCCGGGTTGAAGAAGGAGAATTGAACGATCTCAACATATGGCTCGGACAACAGATCGGAGGCAAGCGTCGTGCCGGCGGGCAGTTCTATATTTCCAAAAGCACCTGTGGCAGGAATGTTCAAATATTCGGCATAGCGCTGATTGGCGATGAACGTCGACAATTTATTCTCGTGGATCACCTCCACGCGCCGGGCAGGCTGGCCCTCCGCGTCGAAGCGATCAGAATTGTTCCCGAACGGCAGGGTTCGATTCGCCCACACGTTGAGCGGATCACCTTTGACATCTCCGCGAAAGACTGATTTTCCCATCTCCCATGGGCTGAGCTGGGCATACTTCGTCGCCGCAGAAGCAAGGCTTTGGATCACGCTGCCGTTATAGTTGCCTCCCGCCAGAAATGCCGCCAGCGTATCCCCGCGCAATACCACCGGACCCTGCCAAGAGACCGGCTCACCGGCTTCAAGGGAATCGAGAGTGTAGCGCACACGCTTCTCCATCGCCGATTCGATATCAAGATCCGCCACACGACGACGGGACATCTCATTGAAGGTTTCCGCCTCCCGCTCTCCTTTTCGCCCGAGCAGGACAAACTCCATATCAACATTTGTGATCTCCTGCTCCGCATCGATGCCCCGGCTGTTGACGAGGTGTACGCTGCGAAGCTCACCAAAACATTCCGCGGCGGTCAGGCGCACATTTTGATATTTTGCGGCAGTCGAACGGATACGATCCATGACACCCAGCAGGATCTCCTGGGCATCTTTTTTCAAGCTTGCATCGCACAGAGGTACATCCGGAAAGGGCGATGGATCCGGGAGGCCATATAT
>JBLNAU010000325.1:0-3076 GCA_050259515.1 Syntrophothermus sp. | reverse complement strand
CTGGTCCTGCTGGATATCAACATGCCCTACAAGGATGGCTTTGCCGTTCTTGAAGAGATCCGGGCCGACCCTGTGACCGAGCATATTCCTGTCATCATCCTCACGGCGGCGCGGCTGGATCCCATGGAGATCCAGTCCGGGCTGAACATGGGGGCAGATGATTATGTGACCAAGCCCTTCGACCACAAGGAGTTACTGGCCCGCATCCGCACCAAGCTGCGTGTCAAACAGGCGGAGGATGTGATCCGCCGACAAAACCGGGAATTGAAACTCCTGCCGGAAATCGGCAAGGAACTGAGCGCCCGGCTCAACCTCGAGGAGATTGCCTCCGTCCTGCTCAGGCGGACCAGTGAAACGCTGGGAGCCATGCTCGGCCATATTCTGCTCCTCACACCGAATGGCACCTATCAGAAGACTCATTACTGCGATGATGCATCACCATCCGATCACGCAAAATTCACACTTCCTAAAAAACTGCTCCACGAGATCACCAACGACGCGCGGCCCGGCTTCATTATTGAGGATACCCACAACGATCCCTATTGGAAATCAGCGGAGACCGACTCGGTCCGGTCGGTTGTGGTGGTCCCGATGTTCGGGCGCTCCCACCTGCTGGGCATCTTTCTCCTTGCAAACGAACAGACCGGTTACTTCAAGCTCGAGCATCTTCTGCTGCTGCAGGCCATCTGCAGCCAGGCAAGTATCGCCATCGAGAATGCCCAGTTGTACGAGACAGTGGCCCATGAGAGACAGCACCTGTCAGCCGTTTTGCAGAGCGCTGCGGATGCCATCCTGATGTTCGATGCCGAGCATCGTCTCTCCATGGTCAACCCGGCCGGGCAGAAATTGTTCACCGATTATGAGATGAAGATCGGGCAGCAGCTCACGGCCGGGATGGGGTATGACTCGCTTATCCACGGACTTCGACAGGCGAGTCTGTCCGGCGGCTCCTTCAACGGGGAAATCGACTGGCCCGACAAACGCGTTTTCTCGGCCGCGGTTACTTCCCTTAAAGAAGGCGGATGTGTGGTTGTCCTGCACGATGTATCGCACTTCAAGGAGCTTGAGAAGGTAAAGGATGAATTCATCGCCACCGCCTCCCACGATCTGCGAAATCCGATTACCTCCATCCTCGGGTTCAGTTATCTCATCAAACAGGCGGGGCCCCTGAATGATTTCCAGAGCGATTTCGTCAAGCGCATCCAGGATGCATCCACCACCATGAGCGAGCTGGTCGAGAACATGCTGAACCTGGCCAAAATGGATCTGGGTCTGGAATTGAAGAAGGAAACGATCGACCTTTCCGAGCTGCTGTTCAAGATTGCAGATGAATTCCAGCCGCAAGCCAAAGCCAAGGGCCAGATCCTGAGGCTTGAGAAGCCAACGTCTGTCTCAAAGGCCAGCGGGGATGCTCTGCAGTTGCGCCAGGCCCTGCGCAACCTGGTCGGGAATGCCATCAAGTACACACCGAACGACGGAGTGATCACCCTCTCGATGGAACAAAGAGAAGACAGGGCACGGATCACCATCCGCGACACTGGCTATGGCATCCCTGCCGCCCACCTGCCATTCATCTTCAACCGCTTCTATCGCATTCGCAGCGGGGCACATGAAAAGGTCGAAGGCAATGGCCTGGGACTGGCAATTGTTAAATCAATCATCGAGCAACACGGCGGACAGATCACCGTGGAAAGTGAGCCCGGTCAGGGCTCCTGTTTCACAGTTTCTATCCCCACATTAATAGCATCGGACCTTACCACCGAACCATCCCATCAAATGAAAGAGGCTCCAAATGATTAATCGACTTAAACTCTTTCTTGCCCCCCCGGTTTTTGAGGATCAGGACAAGACGCGTGTCGCAGCACTTCTCAATACGATTTTATATTCACTGATTGGGCTTTTGATCGTCGTCAATTTGATTCTCATCCCTGCCAGCTTACTCATGGGTCTGACCCTACCGGACCTTTTTGTAAGTATTGTTGCGATCCTCATTTTTGCAGGGCTGATCGCGTTAATGCGCCTTGGTTTCGTGACTCAGGTAAGCCTGGTACTCTCCTTTGTCATCTCAGGTGTCGTTTCCTATACACTATATCGTTCTGGGAACTTAATAACGATGAGCGTGGCCGGATATGTTATTGCAATCATTATTGCAGGTTTGCTGGCAGGAGGATGGTCGGCTGCGATGATTGCCCTGTTTAGTTTCTTATCCCTCGCCGGCCTGCAGGCCTTGTTGAGCCAGAACACTGTCCTTAACGTGCGTCTAATGGCCGGAAATGATTTCGTAACCCTGGGTTCCATTTTTGCCTTATCTGCAGGGTTACTAGGATTGACATCCCGCAGCATCCAGGACGCTCTGGAAAAGGCTCGAGAAAATGAAGCAGCACAGATAAACGCTAACCAGGAATTGAAAAGCCTCCAGGCCAATCTGGAACAGCAGGTTCGGGAGCGTACCAAGGCCCTGTCTGCATCAATTGACGTCAGCCGCCGCCTCTCAACGATCCTGGACCAGAAACAACTGGTTGTCGAAGTGGTGGAGCAGGTGAAAACCGCCTTCAACTTCTACCATGTCCATATTTATCTTTATGATGAAGCCGGCGAAGTGCTGGTGATGGTCGGCGGCACCGGCGAAGCGGGGCAGATCCTCCTGGCTCGCGGTCACAAGATTCCACGCGGCAAAGGCCTGGTGGGGCGCGCAGCTGAGACCAATATTCCACTGGTGGTTGCGGATACTTCCAAGAATCCGGACTGGCTGCCCAATCCTCTTTTGCCGGATACGAAGGCGGAAATTGCCATGCCCATCTCCATCGGCGAGGAAGTGCTTGGGGTTCTGGATGTGCAGCACAACGTTACGAATGGGTTGAAACAGGAGGATAGCGACCTGCTGGAGGGCATTGCCAACCAGGTCGCGATCGCGATACGAAATGCCCGATCTTACGCTGAGGTCCAGCACCGTGCTGAGCGCGAAGCCCTCATTGCCTCCATCGGTCAAAAGATCCAAACTACCACCAGCGTGGAGAACGCACTGCAAGTGGCAGTCCGTGAGCTCGGGCGTGCGCTCGGTGCCCAGGATACACGC
>JBLNAU010000324.1:0-3931 GCA_050259515.1 Syntrophothermus sp. | reverse complement strand
CGCTCCTTTTTACCATCATCCATTATGCAGTGGAGCACTGGCAGTTCAGGAGTCACCTGCTGGAGGTTTGGGGCAGGAATCCGCTCGTCCTCTATTTTCTACATTATGTCTTGATCGGGCTCGTATTCCTCCCTGGCATTCCTCTCCTCTACGCACAGGCCCCGCTCCCGGTGGTGTTGGTCGAAATCGCGGCTTTGATCGTTGGAATCTCCATCATTGCGCTGTGGCTGGACAAGCGAAATTTAATGATCCGCCTGTGAATCCTCCATGAAAATTCCACGCTCCCTGCCGCGCTCCTGGGCTGCTTTTCTTCTTGGAATCCTGTTCCTGGTTGGAGCCATACTCCTGGTCCGTTGGGAGGATTTACCCAAAGCAAAACTGACGCCGTCCGATCTCACTCCTCTCTCCCTGGAGGGAGTTCACAAGATCCTTATCCTGGCGCCTCACTGTGACGATGAGACGCTGGGCATGGGAGGCCTGATCCAGGCTGCCGCGCAGTCGGGTATCGAAGTCCGGGTGGTCATTGCAACCAATGGGGACGGCTTTCCATTAGCCACGTCTGAACAGCTGCGGAAAGTGTACCCGAAGGCGAAGGATTTCATCCGCATGGGGGAGGTCCGTCAGCAGGAATCGCTGAACGCGCTGGCGGAGTTGGGTGTTTCGCCCGACTCTGTTTATTTCATGAGTTATCCCGACCGGGGTACCTCGCCGTTGTTGGAAAGGAACTGGTCACCCTCCA
Source organism: Syntrophothermus sp. (assembly GCA_050259515.1). Classification (GTDB taxonomy): domain Bacteria; phylum Chloroflexota; class Anaerolineae; order Anaerolineales; family Villigracilaceae; genus Defluviilinea. The sequence goes on along the minus strand of JBLNAU010000324.1, from coordinate 3,192 downwards.
ATCCATATAGGTCCCCCTACAGCGGAGCGAGCAAAAGCCCTTATCCACGCACGTATGACCCATCGTCCGTCTACGCCGGAGAGGATTACCTGGCGGATCTCGAATCGATCGTGAGCGAATATCATCCGGACCTGCTGGTCTTTCCCAACCCTGAAGATGTCCATCCGGACCATTGGGGACTGGGTGCCTTCACCCGCCTGGCACTGGCCGAAGTCAACCACCGTGACCCTGCTTATCAGCCCGGGCAAATTACCTACCTTGTACACCGTCCCGATTACCCGGTGGTCCGTGGCAGGAAACCCAATCTCGGCCTCGTTCCCCCACCTTCCCTGTCCTCCATTTATCCGAACTGGCTCGGCTGGCCTCTAACGCCCGATCAGGTCACAACCAAGGGAGCTGCACTGCAAAAATATAAGAGCCAGTGGCCCCTGCTTCGAGGGTTGATGGAAAGTTTTATCCGCTCCAATGAGCTCTTCGCGCCGGTGAATTCGGTCGATCTACAGGAATCCGTTTTAGGTGAGCCCTTCTTTCCCTTTACCTGGAAGGACCTGCTGGGAAAATCGATAACTCCGGTCCAGCTGGATCCAACCCGGGACGTCCTGTCCCATAAAGTCGCCCCGGGAACCGATTTAAAGGCCGTCTATCTCACGGGAACCCCGGCCGGTGAGCTGTGGGTATGTGCTCAATTACACGGCAAAGCTGGCAAGGAGTTTCGCTACAGCCTGCGCATCAAGGCCCTGACCGAGTCCGGCATTGTCTCGTTCGAAGCGCGCACCCGGGCCAGTGCCGGTCAGGCAACGGTCACTCGGGCAGGGAATTATTTTTGTACCCAAACCACCAGGACGGAATTGGGCAACCCCTGGGCGATCTTTCTCGAGGCGACCGTGGAAAGCCCGGATCCACTCCTGCCTCTCGATCAGACCGCCTGGCAGGTGGTTTACATCCGGTAGACGAAAGGCACCTTTTGTTTACAGGTATAATGCAGATATGAAGCATCCAGACCCTCCCGTCCATAGGACTGCTCCGCTGGTCATAGGCATCGCAGGTGGATCAGGTTCTGGAAAAACAACGGTGGCACAGGCAATCCTGCAGCGCGTCGGATCGGACCGGATCGCCTATCTCCAACATGACTCCTATTACAAGGACCTGCGCGGGCTTCCCCCGGCGCAGCGCAACGAGTTCAATTTCGATCATCCCAATTCGCTGGAAACCGAGCTGCTGGTCAGGCACATCGCAGCTCTACGCAATGGAAAGCCTGTCGAAGTGCCGATCTATGATTTCTCCACCGACAGCCGCACAACCGAGACGTACACCGTTCAGCCTCGCAACGTGATCCTGGTGGAGGGCATCTTGATCTTCACCGAGCCTGCGCTTCGGAAAGTGTTCGATATCAAGATCTTCGTGGATACCGACCCCGACCTGCGGTTCATCCGCCGCCTCGAGCGCGACATCCACGAGCGCGGGCGTACGACCGATTCGGTGGTCAAGCAATATCTGCACACCGTCCGCCCGATGCACCTGGAATTCGTCGAGCCTTCCAAGCGCTATGCGGACATCATCATCCCCGAAGGAGGTCATAACCAGGCCGCGCTGGATATGGTCGTGGCAAGAGTGGAAGCCCTCTTTCGATGATCGCGAGGAGGCGGAACAAAGCCCCGTCTCCACAGATAAAAACCCAAAGACCAGTTTGTTAACCAACTCAAGGAGAGAAGTATGGCAAAACAATGGAATTCCCCACCCGCAATGCAGATCGATCCCAAGAAAAAATATAAGGCCCGCATGGAGACCGATAAGGGAACCATGGTGATCGAGCTGTTTGCTGACAAGGCACCCAAGACCGTAAATAACTTCGTCTTCCTATCCCGGGAAGGCTTTTATGATGGCGTCATGTTTCATCGGGTCATCAATAACTTCATGGTCCAGGGCGGCGACCCCACAGGGACCGGCCGGGGCGGCCCGGGCTACAAGTTTGCTGACGAGTTCCACCCCAGCCTGAAACATAACAAACGAGGCATCCTATCCATGGCAAATGCCGGTCCAGGGACCAACGGGTCGCAGTTCTTTATCACCCATGGCCCAACCCCCCACCTGGACAATCGCCACACTGTGTTCGGACAGGTTGTGGAGGGTGAGGATGTGCTGATGTCCATCCCGGAGCGCGATCCGAACAATGTGAACGCGCCGGCGGTCAAAATTAAACATATCACCATTGAAGAATCAGAATAAAACAGGACAACCTGGGGAAGAGCAGAGCGCACAGAAGGTGACCGAGGCAGGGTCGTCTGTGCGCTCTTTACGCGCCTCCACCGACAGCGCGGCAGATCCTCCTCGGGAAACGGCACCGGCCGGCGGGGAGTCGAAAACGCCCGCTACAAAAGCAACCGCCAAAAAGAAGGCAAGCCTGCTCACCAACTTTTTAAGGGTGTTGGCGCTGTTGGCCGTCATTGGGATCACGATTTATATCCTGAGCATTCGAAACCGGGTGGGAGAATTTGCTGCCTACGGCTATCCCGGGATTTTTCTGATCGCAATGCTGGCCAATGCAACCGTCCTGCTTCCCGCGCCGGGGGTGGCCGTCATTTATGCCATGGGAGCCATCTTCAATCCGTTTGGGGTGGCTCTGGCAGCCGGCACGGGCGCCGCGATCGGGGAATTGTCCGGTTATCTCGCCGGGTTTAGCGGGCAGGCGGTGATCGAGCGAGGCGAGGTCTTTGAGCGCGTGCACCCCTGGGTGGAAAAGTATGGAGGCTGGGCGATCCTGGTCCTTTCAGCCATCCCCAATCCTTTTTTTGATATTGCCGGGATCGCAGCGGGTATGACCAAGATGCCCCTGAGGACCTTTCTTCTTTTTACCTGGATCGGACAGTTGATCAAAATGTTGATGTTTGCCCTGGCTGGCAAATATTCCATCAACTGGATTTCCACCTTTTTCGATTAAGGAGAGCGAGCATGACTGAATACAGCAAAATCGATTCCTACCTGGAAGCAAACCTGGATCAAAGCATTGCAGAGCTGTCAAAGCTGGTCGCACAGCCCAGTGTCGGCGCCCAGAACCTGGGCATGCGCGAGTGTGCCGCGCTGGTCGCCGAGATGCTGAAGGCGCGCGGCTTCGATGTACGGATCATGGACACCCGGGGTGCGCCGGTCGTCTTTGGAGAACGGAAGGGGAACTCCGAGAAGACCCTGCTGATT
>JBLNAU010000323.1:0-4943 GCA_050259515.1 Syntrophothermus sp. | reverse complement strand
TGTAAAGGGACGAATAGGAAGCATGCTTCTGGTGCATGGAACACTTAATGCTATAGAATTCAATCCTAATGATCATCCAGCCTCGTCCCTCCACTTTCTGGCGTTTCATCTTCGGGGTGCTGTTTCTTTTCTCCCTGCTTACCTACCGTGATCTATTTGCAATTTCCCGGCAGTTTGGTATCGTGCTGGCGACAAGCAAGCCCTGGATTGGCCTGTTTGCTTTCTTAAGTGCTTTTACTGTCCTGGTGCTGTGCCTGCTGATCGTCAGCTATACAAAGAGCGGCGGGCGGCTGATCGAATCCCTTGATTTGGTTGTTATAAAAAATCAAAGCCATAAATTTCTGGCTGGGTTGCTGACGGCGGCAGGGCTGGCCGGCTTTGGCATCCTGACTTCTGTTCCGTATTTTGTGAAGGTCTTTGGCGGCCAGCCTGCGCTTCGTTATTTATTGTTCTTCCTGATCTGCCTGGTCGGGACTTTTGGAATCCGGCTGCTGCTTCAGAATGTACCCTGGCTGACGGCGTTGCTGGTCATGATCCTGCTTGGCTCATTGATCCAGCTGTTCCTCACCTACCTGCCGGCCATAACTGCCTATCCCTTTGCGATGGGATGGTCTGAGACCAGCCGCTATTATTTCCCCTCGCTGTTTCTTTCCAGGATGGTTTACGGCCAGAAATATCCCTGGCCCATTCTTCACCCAACGCTTCATTTGCTGCTCGCACCTCCTTACCTGGTGGATGCCCCTTTGTGGTTTCACCGTTCCTGGCAGGTGTTTCTTCGCTTTCTACTGATCGGCCTGATGGTCCCGCCGCTGCTCAAACGGTTATCCATCCAGGATAGAACCCTGCGCTGGTTTGTCGGGTTATGGATGATCCTGTTCCTCTTTATGGGCCCGATCTATTTTCACCTGGCGGTTCCGGTCATCATCATGCTGGCAGGCTTCTCGCTGGATAATCAACGCCGGACCTGGGTTGCTTTGCTGCTGGCTTCGATCTGGTGTGGATGGAGCCGCGTAAACTGGTACCCGGTACCGGGCATGCTCGCGGCTGTCCTGTATTTCCTGGAACAGCCGCTGAACGGCCAAAGTCCTTGGAAATATCTCTCACGGCCCTTCCTGTGGTTCATCAGCGGGACCCTGGTCGCTTTCCTGGCTCAGAGAGTGTATATCTATCTTTCGGGAATTCAGCAGGGCGGCTTCTTTTACACCAGTCTTTCCTCGGATCTGTTGTGGTACAGGCTGTTGCCCAGTGCCACGTATTTCCTGGGAATTCTTCCGGCTGCGCTATTGGCTTCCCTGCCTTTCTGGCTGGCGATCTATCTTGTGCTTCGTTCGGACCCGATCCGGAGCTGGAGCCCGCTCCGTTTAACATTGATCGGTACAGCCCTGCTCGTTTTGTTCGTTGGGGGGCTGCTCGTGAGTTTAAAGATCGGCGGCGGCGCGGATATCCATAACCTGGATGCCTACCTGGTCCTGTTGTTGATCGTTTTTTCCTACCTGGTGTTTGGGCGTTATCGCCTTGAAAGTGGGGAATACGCCCGTATCGTTCCCCTGCCGTGGATCCTGGTACTGGCTCTCCTGGTCATACCAGCCTGGTCGTGGCTGCAATCCAATATCAGCTTCAAAACCTATGACGTGAATGCTGCCCAGCGCGTGCTGCAGACTCTCCAGGGCAAAGTGGATGAAGTCAATGCACGTGGAGGAAAGATCCTCTTTATCACCCAGCGGCATCTGATCTCCATGCATATGCTCAAAGGCGTGACGCTTGTTCCCGAGTACGAGCGGGAGGATCTGATGGAAATGGCCATGGCCAACAACACCGCTTACCTCGACCGCTTCAAAACCGATATGCAGGACCAGCGTTTTGATCTGATCGTGGTGGATCCCTTGGTCTACAACCTTATCTCCCGCAACCGGAGTTTTGCCGAGGAGAATAATGTTTGGGTGAGACGGGTCATGAAGCCCATCCTGTGTAACTATCGCCAGGAGGTTATTTTCCCGGCCGATGAGATTGCTTTATATGTGCCGCAGGAGGGGGAGAGGCAGTGCCCCGAAAAGTGAATTTACCCTGCTATTCGGAGTTTCGCGCCTTATTCGCCTAGGGAACCCTATAGGGTGCCAATCTAGATAAACTTGATCCGCCGGGCTGCAAAGGAGACCATGCGAAGCAGCAGCAGGCCATGCTTCCAGCGCGAGATATTGGTCGTGCCGTAGGTGCGCTCGCGATAGCGGATGGGAAGATCGATGATCTTCAGGTCCAGCTTGGCTGCACCGAAGATCAGATCATAATCGCCGAAGGGATCGAAATCCCCAAAATAGGAGCGGTTCTCGGCGATCAGCTTATAGTCCCGGTTCCATAACACTTTTGTCCCGCATAATGTGTCCTTGATCGGCTGTCCCAGCAGCCAGGAGAAGGCCATGCTGAAAAACTTGTTCCCCAGGAAATTCAGGGTGCGCATGGCCTCCTTTTCCATGGGATAGACCAGGCGGACACCGTTGATGAACTCGCCCTTCCCTGAGACCAAAGCCTCATAGAAACGCGGCAGATCCTCCGGCGGGACGGTCATGTCCGCGTCAAGGATCATCAGCACATCGCCGCGGGCCTTTTCGAAACCCAGGCGGATCGCATCCGCCTTGCCAATGCCCGTCTGGCGGAATAACTGGCTGGGGATATCCGGATGTTCTGCCATCTCCCGCTCGATCGCTGCGTAGGTATCATCTCTGGAGTGCCCCTCCACAAATACGATCTCGGTTTTGCCTCCCATTTTCGGAGTGCGCTCAAACAGGGATTTGATGTTCCCTGATTCGTTGCGGGCCGCGATGACCACGGATACGAATGGCTCCTTCACCGGCTCGGCAGACGGACGGGCGATCATGAAATTGGACAGGGCCAGATGGTTAAAGGGCCACAGCCGCACCAGGAAGCGATTCGCAAAACCGCCCAGCGGGAGCGGAAACAGGACTTCACGAGAACCGGTAATGGCTTCAAAACCGGCCAGGACCAGGAGAGCCTGGATGTCGTCCCTCGTCAGCCAGTTCTGGTAGAGGTTGGAGGTGGCTAAATTCAACCTGCGGGCCGCGCTCAGGGGGGCCTGCCAGAGGCGGCTGTAAAAATTCATCAAAATGCGCGTGCGGGGATGGCACAGCGGCTTTACCTGTTCGAAAACGCGCTGCACATCCCACAGGTCGTTGACCAGGTCCGATAAAACGATCACATCAAATTTTTCACGGATCTGTGAAAGGTCATGGGCATCGGCACAAAGGAATTCCAGGTTTGGATAATTCTGTTTTGCACGCCGGATCATCTCTTCCGAGAAATCAAGCCCCACGCCGCGTGCCGGATGGAGAGCGGCCAGCAGGTGACCTTCGGCACATCCGATCTCAAGCACATTCAAATTTGGGTTTACATGGAATTGATAGACTTCCTGGAGGCGGTTGTGATACCACTTTCCCATGCCGTGCCACGAGTCGCGCTTGCGGGCGATGGCATCCCAGTGCGCCATCCGGGTCTGCTGGTAGGTTTGTCCTGCCGGGTCGAATAAGGGGTCTGTTGTCATCGGCCCGATTGTACGTGGAGAGGCAGGGATTGGAAAGGTGACAAATTTATGGAGATGGCCGTTCCAGGCAGATGCGGACCGGCCCTTCGATGGCAAAAAATAAAAATTCCCCGCCAGAGGCTGGCGGGGAATTTGCACATCATCTATTTGTTTTCGGCAGGCTCAGACATGGAGGAGGTCTTTGCCCGCCGCGCCTGTTCCTCCTGCAGGGTGTTGATCCCATTCCGGACCTGGTTCAGGATGCGCTCAAGCTCCGTCTGGAGCTGGGTCAGGCTGTCCATCACATAATCGTCCGCGTCGGCACGGATGTTTTCTGCCTCCGTCCGGGCCTGGGCGATCACCAGGTCTGACCGGCGCTGTCCCTCCACCGCGACGATATCCTTGGCGACCATCTGGTCGGCCTTCTGGCGCGCAAGCTCGATGGTGCGGTTCGCCTCCTCCTGGGCCTGGGCCAGCACCCGGTCGCGCTGACCGAGAAGCTGCTGGGCCTTCTTTACCTCCTCGGGAATGGCAATACGCATCTGGTCAATAATATCGAGCATGCGGTCTTCATCCACCATCACGTTCTTCGTGAAGGGAACATTTTTGCTCTCGTTGAAGAGTTCCTCAAGCCGGTCGATCAACTGCAGGATATCCATAATCGCCTCCGTTGAGCGGGTGCTTTCTATTCTATCCCAATTTTGCCGCTTCACTACACTATCAGGTAATTTTACTGAATTTGCAAGCAGATATTTGAACCCGAATTTAAAAAGTAGGCGGCACTGTATATCTTAATCACGCAGGGCATTGGGAGGGGAATGCCCGTCTCCCAGATCATTGACCTTTTTTTTAAGTGCTTTTTCCACATGCGGCGGGACCATGCTGGAGACATCCCCGTGCAGGGACGCGATCTCCCTCACCGTGCTGGAAGAGAGAAAGGTGTGCTGCTCGGCGGTGATGAAGGCAACGGTTTCAATGTCACTGGCCAGGCGCTGGTTGGCCAGCCCCATGCGGAATTCGAATTCGAAATCTGAAAAGACACGCAGGCCGCGCACGATCACCTGTGCATCGATCCTGCGGGCAAAATCGACGGTCAGGCCGCTGTAGCCTGTCACCTTGATCTTGGGGTTGTCCCTGAAGGCCTCCCTGACCAGCTCCATGCGTTCCTCAGGGGAGAACATCAAAGACTTCAGAGGTTTGTCGTAGACAGCCATGACCACCTCATCGAAAAGCCGCGTGGCGCGTCCGGCAATGTCCATGTGGCCATAGTGAATGGGATCAAACGTTCCCGGGAATAGTGCATTGACCATTTTGTTTTGTCTCATCGTGTAGTGGAGTGTAATAAAAACCCCAAAGGCACGTTTTGCGCAGCCTTCAGGGTTTGGAAACTAACTTACATCGCCCTTGCCCT
>JBLNAU010000322.1:0-3283 GCA_050259515.1 Syntrophothermus sp. | reverse complement strand
AGCATGCGCCGCACCAGGTTGATGCGCATGGCAATGGCAGCTACCGACTGGGTGGGACCATCGTGCAGATCACGCGCCAGCTTCTTGCGGGTCTCCTCCTGCACCTCGATCATACGCTCTTTTTCCTCCACCAGGTCCTGGTAAAGCTTCGCGTTCTGCACTGCAATCACTGACTGCCGTCCGATGATATCCAGCAGGCCACGGCGCTCCGGGGTAAAGTAATTGGGATCCGGGTGGGCAAAGAGCATCGCCCCATAGACATTGAATCCGCTCCGGAGGGGGAAGACATAGGCGGTCGTGCAGTTGCGCAGGGCGATGATGCGTCCCAGCTCGGGATCGTAACCTATATCGGAGGTCAGGATGGCATCCCCTTCAGCAAAGATCCTCTTCAGGATGCCGTCATTTCCGTGCAGGGTAACTCTCAGATCAGATCCTGTAAACCGCCGCGCCGACCCGACGCGCAATTCATCCCCCTGGAACAGGAAGACCGCACTGACCAGCTTTTCATCCACGCCCGGCTCATCCGGTTCGGGATTTGGGTTCAAAGCCGTGTATCCCAGATCGAGCGCCGAATCAAGGACACGTTTATAAGTGAGTGTGGCCGTCAGGGTGGAGGTCAGCTCGTAGATGGCCCGCAAGCGCTCGCTTTCCATACGCTGGCGGCGCTCCTCGGCATCCATATGCGTCTGCCTGTCCTGCCGGATATGGCGCATCAGAAAAATCCCCCCGGCACCACACACAAGGCCCATCAGCAGGGTCACCAGGATGCCATAGATTGCAGCCATATTAAAACCGCTTACGAACTGATCGGGCGAGACGAGCATTTGCCAGGCAGCAAACGCAATTGAAACCAGGAATGCCCCTCGCAACTCAAAATAGACTGCGCCCGTCAGAATGGGTATCAGGGCGATCCACATCGATGCGCCTGCCAGGCCACCCTGCAGCCAGTAAAAGACGGCTGCAAGCAAAAAATCAACACCAAGCACAGCCTGGCGGTGGTTTTTCTGGAGGCGGAAACTCATCACTGCCAGGATGCTGTTGAGGGTGTTCCACCCCAAAATCACCAGCAGCGCCCCGAACGGCAGGCTTCCCATGCCGCCCCGCAGTGAAAGGGAGATCAGCAGGCCGACCAGCACCATCCAGCGCAGGGAGGTGGCCAGCCAATCGGCAAGATATGGGGTTTCAAATCTGCGCATGGATGAATGATACTCGAAAAAAGAACGGCTCTTCCCCGTATGACATTACAGCTAGATTACGGCGGACCCTATATTTCGTATCCCATTTGCTTTAGATAGGGCCCCAGTTTCTCGTTGATGACCGCCTGTTCTTGATTGCTATACGCATCTCGGAACCGTCCAATTTTTCCCTTGTAAAAATGCAGGCCCTGCTGGCCCTCTGCCGCACCGGGACGATAAGCGTCGACCACTTTCTGGACCTCGGGACTGCTTCCGTCTAATTTGAGGAATGGAACCAGCCGAGCCACCTCCACCTCATAGTTTGTCAGCAGGTCCTCATAACGGGCGATCAACACATCCTTTTCCTTCATCCATTTTTCCCAGATATGGACGTATTCGAGGATGAAGTCCAGGCTCTTTGAAAAATCGGTCAAATGCGAGAAGGCGTTCGGGCGTCCTTTTTTCAAGGCGCGCTGTCCGAAATCGTAGGCGGAGAGCATGGCATCACGCGGGTCGCGGTAAATGTATGTGATGCGCATCAGGCCCAGGCGTTGTAGGAGACGCGAGCTGCCGGTCGGTGACGAATGGGCCTTGATCACAAACGTATTCCCCATCAAGGCCGGGACCGACACCATCGCCAGCCGCCGGGCGGAAAGAACGCCGATATTACAGTTCACCTCCGTCAGAATGCCCTGCAGATGATATCTTTCACGGATCTCACGCGCCTCGGCACAACCTGTGGTCGCCATCAGGTCATGTATCAGATTATAGTGCCAGCCCGAACCGGCGCGTGGCATTCCAACGGACAATACGATCATGCAAGCTCCTCAGTGCTCAAGCTTCCATTACCGGGAACAGTGCTGGAAGCAGGGAATTTGTTTTCTGATTCTAATGCAAAAGCGGTCATCCCCGCGAGGATGCCCAGGTTGATCCAGATGTTCGGCGTGGCGAACGAATCCTGGGTGGCGTTATATAACAAAACTGCCAGCCAGGAAAACAGGCCTGCGATCCCCACATAACGCATCAGCGGCTGGGTGCTCTTCAGCGCAAACAGCGAATCGGCCAGGACAGAAAACAAAAACGCAGCGAAGATAAAGAATCCGATCAGGCCCGTCTCGGCCAGCAGGCGGACGTACATGCTCTTCGGATTGGGATAGAGCTGACTCTCCGGGCTGAGCTGGCGGGCGATATCCGGGACGGTGGTCATCGCCCAGTCGGGTAAATGGCGGTAGATATAAAAACCGCTGGCACCCAGTCCCACACCGGCAACCGGGCTTTCCTCATAAGCCCCAAGCGCTCCAGCCATATATGCAGCCCGCGCTCCTGCAGAATTGGCAATCACAAATTCCTCGATGCTCTCGGCCTTTGTGTTAAACAACCTGGCAATATACCCCTTCTGGCCCAGAAAAAGTACAGCACCCGCCAGTGCGAACAGCGCGACCAAAAGGACACCCAGGCGCAAGAGCAGTCCCCTGGTAGGGTGAAATCCTGATATGAACCATTTCCAGGCAGCCTGCATTTCCCTGCGGCCGGCGATCAGAAAAGTGAGCCCCAGGGCAAAAGCCGCCGTAAGCAAACCACCCCGTGAATAAGTTGCGAGAAGAAGAAGCAGGGCAGCTCCAAGCAGGAGGATCTCAGGCCATCTGGCACGCGTTACGCGGATACCGGTCAACAGGGAGGCAAACAGCCAGGGCAGGTAGACGGTGGCGATCTGACCCGCCAGCCAGGCAGGCTCATAGGCCATACCGGAGACCCGGTTGGTTTTCACCAACTCGCGCATCGAGAAAGCGCGCTGCCAGTGCGTGACGGTCACTTTCTTCAGCAGCGGCGTATAAAATGCAAGGGCCTGCACACCGCTCCACAAGATATCCATGACGAACCCGGCCAGGAGCCATTTGACCGAGAAACGCAGGTCCTCCTCATCCCTGTTCATCCAGACGGCTCCGATAAAAAAGGACAGCCCGATGACCAGCGTTGCCCAGGCCCGGATGACACGACCCAGATATGCCTGGCCGCGCAGCGGGAGCGGTTCGAGAAGAACGCCGAGACTGGTGGCAGCCAGCGCAAAAAGGAGGAATGCTGTCAGCGGTGTGAGCGCACCTGCCCGG
>JBLNAU010000321.1:0-9256 GCA_050259515.1 Syntrophothermus sp. | reverse complement strand
CATAGGTGGAAGGACGACCGATGCCATCCTCCTCCAGCGCCTGGACGAGGGAAGCCTCCGAATAGCGCGGCGGCGGCTGGGTAAAATGCTGCTCGGGGATCAGGCGGACCAATTCCTGCTTCTGTCCCTCACTAATTCCAGAGGGAATGCGGACGTTCTCTTCATCCTCCTCGGTCTTCACATCCTCGTTCCTGGCCTCCTCGTAGACAACCAGGAAGCCGGCAAACTTCACCGAGAAGCCGGAGGCGCGCAAAAGGTACTCATGGACAGAGGATTTACCGGTCACCTCGACCTGCAAAGTATCATAAACCGCCGCCTCCATTTGCGAAGCCACAAACCGCTGCCAGATCAGGCGATACAGCTTGAACATGGCCGGGTCAAGAAATTCCTTGACCTGTTCAGGCTCGCGCATCGCCGAGGTCGGGCGGATGGCTTCATGCGCTTCCTGGGCGTTGGCCGAGCGTGTTTTATACTGGACAGCTTCAGCCGGAAGATAATCCTTGCCGTATTTGCCTCTGATATATTCACGTGCTTCCTGCTGAGCCAGGCTGGAAACGGAAGTCGAGTCGGTTCGCATGTAGGTGATCAGACCTGTGGAACCGCCATTGCCTACATCCTGCCCTTCGTACAAACCCTGTGCCAGCGCCATCGTCCGTTTGGCCGTAAACCCAAGTTTGCGCGAAGCCTCCTGCTGCAAAGTGGAGGTGGTGAACGGGGCCAAAGGCTTGCGCCGGCGCTCGCCACGCTTGATCTTGGTAATGGTATAGGCGGCCGTTTCCATATCTTCCAATATAGGTTTGACCGTCTCCTCATTGGATAGCTCAGGATCCTGGTCATCGATCTTGGCCAGTTTGGCGAGGAATGTGGACTTCACTTTCTCGGGCTGGAGCTCGGCATGGATGGACCAGTATTCGACCGGGACGAAATTCTCGATCTCCCGCTCGCGCTCGACGATCAGCCGCAGGGCTACGGACTGGACGCGCCCCGCCGACAGCCGGCCGCGCACCTTCTCCCATAGGAGCGGACTTATGCTGTACCCCACCAGGCGGTCCAGGATGCGGCGCGCCTGCTGGGCATCCACAAGGTCATTATTGATATGACGCGGGTGTGAGAACGCCTCCTTGATGGCCGGCTCGGTGATCTCATGAAAGACCACCCGCCTGGCGCGTTCCGGGTCGATCTGCGCGGCTTCAAGCAAATGCCACGAGATCGACTCTCCCTCGCGGTCGGGGTCGGTCGCCAGATAGACCTCCTCCGCTTTTTGGGCAAGCTTCTTGATCTCCTTGACCACTTCCTTCTTTTCATTGGGAACGCGGTATTTGGGCGCGAAATTATTATCGATATCCACCGACAGTTGGGATTTCAACAGGTCGCGCACATGTCCAACGGAGGCGCGGACGGTATATCCCTTGCCCAGGTAGCGTCCCACCGTTTTGGCCTTGGCAGGAGATTCGACAATGACCAGCTTGCCGTCCCGCTTTTCCACCTTTTCAGGCTTGGGAGGCGGCGTCATTCCTGCATGGGCTTCCGTTCTTCCCATTTTATAAAGTTTGGTTCCACAAATAGGGCAGGTACCAATGGTGACAGGCGACCCCTTGGCATTGAATTCTGCCACGGGATTGAGCATTTCACGCTTGGTCTTGCACTTCATGCAATATGCTTCCATAATCAACCTTTATCCATGTCATTGCATGCTTTACGGTGACTGCTCATCGGTACCCGGACGAGCCAGCCCAACCGGCAAAGAAACCACTCAATGACAACACTACAAATAATTCTCCTCGTTATGCTTTTTCAGATGGTCCACTACGTCACGGACTTTCTGTGACTGGTCGGTTTTGCAGATCATTAACACATCACCGGCGTCCACAATGACCGTATCGTCCAGGCCAATGGTTACGATCAACCGTCCATCACCCCTTCCATAGATCAACGTGTTATTGGTATCCAGCATCAGGTGCTCGGCGCTCACAGATACATTTCCATTGAGATCCGGGGCGAGCACCTCGAACAACGAGTCCCAGGAGCCTACATCACTCCAACCCAGACCACCCGCCGGCAACACCGCCACCTGGCCGGCTTTCTCCATGATGCCGTAATCGATGGTCTCTGTCTTGAGCCCGGTCCACAGCGACCGTACGATTTCCTCCTGTCTGGGTGTATCCCAGGCATCCGAAATCTGGGTAACGGCTGTAAACAACTCAGGCATCTGCTTTTCGAATTCCGACAGGATCGTATCGGCTTTCCACACGAACATGCCGCTGTTCCAGGAATGATTCCCGGAACGAAGCAATTGCTCTGCAGTTTCCTGATCCGGCTTTTCCCTGAACCGCCTGACCCTGTAAACAGGATACATGTATTCGGCCTCCAGCGGGTCACCCTGCTCGATATAGCCATATCCAGTGGATGCAGAGGTGGGTGTAATCCCCAGCGTCACAAGGTAGTCCCGGGAAGCCACGTCGAATGCAGTGCGAATCAGGTCGCCGAACAGCGCCTTGTTGCGAATGAAGTGATCGGCGGTCAGGATCGCCATCGCCGCCTGCGGGTCACGCTTTTTCAGAACGGCAGCCGCTAATGCTACCACAGATGCTGTCCCACGCGGTTGCGGCTCGAGTATGTAATTCTCCACCGGGATCGCCGGAACCTGGTTTTGCATCTGGCGAGCTTGTTCTTCGACCGTGACAACGAAAATGCGCTCCGGCGGAAATAAGTTCTCCAGGCGATCGACCGTGCCCTGGAATAAGGTTTCCTGCCCGAGCAGGGGGAGCAATTGTTTGGGACTTTTTCTTCTGGAAACGGGCCACAAACGTGTACCGCCGCCTCCAGCCATGATGACTGCATATGTATGTTCCATACCCATATCCTATACTGAATAATCAGATTGCTCCTCGCGTACGGCCACATAATTCATGCCACCCACCTGGCGGACCATTCCCTTGAGCTCCATGAGCGCCAGTGCGGCCGATACTTTTTCGATGGGCAGCTCGGTTTGATTGCGGATCTCATCCACATGCAGAGGCTGGGGGCCGAGGACATTCATTAAACGCGCCTCGGTTTCATCAGCCGGGATGACCTTGCGCGCCGCCTGGTGTTCGCCCATACGCTTCAGGTTCAATGCCTGCATGAGATCGTTGATGCTCAAAAGGGGTAACGCCCCTCGTTGGATCAATTTATTCGTACCTTTGCTTTGAGGCGCAAGTATACTTCCTGGAACTGCAAAAACCTCACGTCCCTGCTCGGCGGCAAATTCGGCGGTGATCAAGGCGCCGCTTGTTTCACCGGCTTCGATCACCACAACCGCCAATGATAACCCGGAAATAATCCGGTTGCGCGGAGGAAAATTGGACGCATCGGGTTGCGTGCCGGGAGCATAATCGCTCACGATCGCGCCGCTCGCCTCCATGCGCTCTGCCAGCTGGCGGTGTTCAGGTGGATAGATCTTATCCACACCCGAGCCGAGCACACCGATCGTACGCCCGCCTGCCTTCAATGCAGTTTGATGTGCGATCGCATCCACCCCGCGGGCCAGGCCGGAAACGACCGTGATCCCATTGCCTGCCAGATAAGAAGCAAGCTCCTCCGTGATCTGCCGGCCATAAGAGGTCACTTTACGTGTGCCAACGATGGCCACAGCAAACAGATCCTCTGGCAGATATTCCCCACGCACATACAGCACTGGTGGAGGCTGTTCGATTTCCTTCAACCGTTGGGGATAGGCATCGTCCTCCCAGGTCATGATTTTGATGCCCTGGGCTTCGATCTTCGCCCAGACCTTGTCCAAGTTTACATTTGTGCGTGCCTGGACGATGCGCTCGATCAGTTTCAACCCCATGCCGGCTGCCGCCAGGTCGGCCGGTGCAGCCTTCCACGCGGATTCCAGCTCACCAAAATACTGGATCAGCGCCTGCATGCGGACTGCACCAATGCCTTTGATCAGGTTAAAGCCAACCCAGTACTTCTTGTCATCCATAGAGCATGCTCACGCAGAATTTTGTACTGCGTTATAAACCCTCGAGCAGGTGAACCCGCATCACACGACGTTCTGTATCGACGTTCAGGATGACCGGCGGGATGGCGGGAAGTAAAAGCTCGCGTCCCGACTCGTCCCTGACCACGTAAACGTTATTTGCTCCGGTCTCGAGGATCTCCACCAGCTCTCCCAGAGCCTGGCCGTTCTCATCAACGACTTGGAACCCAAACAGTTCGTGTTGATAAATGCGGCCGTCCGGGAGTGGAGGGGCTTCACTGGATTGGATGTATACCCATTGATTGCGAAGCTTCCCAGCATCTTCGGGAGTATCAATTCCCCTGAATTTGACCAATAGACCGGTCTGGTGCGGGCGGGCGCCAGCAAGAGTCAGGGATCGGTGGTCTTCGCCGACGAGCAGCTTGCGTCCGCTTCTCATCCTTTCAGGGAAGTCGGTATGCAGGTCCATCACCATTTCACCACGCAGCCCATGCGGGCGCCGGATGAAACCGACGGTCAAATATACAGGCTCGCCGTCTGGCGAGCCTGGGGTTTCTTTGTGATCTGCCATTATTCTGGCTCTACCACATCGAGCGTGGCTTGCTTCCCTTCCCGCTCAGCCGCCACCCTTAACAGGGTCCGGATGGAATTGGCTACCTTGCCGCCCTTCCCGATCACCCGTCCCATATCGTCCTTCGAGACGCTCAATTCGATACGGACCCGGGAATTGCCTCCCGTCTCACGCACATGCACCTCTTCAGGATGATCCACCAGCGATTTGGCAATATATTCGATCAGGTCTTTCATAATTACTTCTTTCCCCTCTCCTCTGGGAGAGGGGTCAGGTTTATTTTGAAGTCTTCACAGTCGCGCCGCGCTTGACTTCCGCTTCTTCCGCTTCCTTGACGAGGGTCTCAACAGACTCACCCTTCTTGAAGCGCTCGAAGCGATCCAGCACACCGGCACTCTTGAAGACCTGCTCCACCGATTCGGTCGGCTGGGCGCCGCTTTTCATCCAGTGATAAGCGCGGTCTTCCTTGATGTGAATGGTTGCAGGCTGCGTGCGGGGGTTGTAGAAACCCAGGATTTCCAAAAAACGACCATCGCGCGGGGACTCTTTATCAGTCGCCACAATGCGGTACGTGGGTTGGCCTTTGAGACCAATACGACGTAAACGAATACGAACCATCTTACTTTTCTCCTTGATGTTTACAGGCGGATGCTGGTGCTTCTTCGCACCAACACCACATGGATGTTTTGCGTTTCAGGCAGGCATAGAGGGGTTGCGGAAAGGACGCATGCGGGCTGAAATCACAGGCGCATATTTTACCAGATAATCTACCGGGGAAGAGTAAATGAGATTTTCGTGCCCTTGCCAGGTTCACTTTCGGCCCAGATTTTCCCCCCATGGGCTTCCACAATATACTTTGCAATGGACAGGCCCAGTCCCATTCCGCCCGAATCGCCGGATTTGTAATAGCGATCAAAGATATGGGATAGATCGGATGCAGCAATCCCTGGTCCACTATCCTGGACAAAAACAGCCACGGCTCGCTCGCTGCCGGTATTTGTATCCGCCAAACCGACTTCCACTTGCCCGCCGCGCGGCGTGTAACGCAATGCATTTGAAAACAGGTTCGTCACCACCTCGCGAATACGCAAAGGATCCACACTGATCGATTCCACATCGGAGAGGCTGAGATGCACGGCAATATCCTTTTCCCTGGCCTGTGTTTCGAACCCGGAACACACTTCCCGAAATAATGGCTCCAGATCGATGGATTCTTTTCTCATCTGTAGGGATCCGCTTTCAGCCTGGGCCATGGTTCGCAGATCACCCACCAGCTGGGAAAGGATCTGTGTCTCCTCCAGGATGGACTTAAGCCGTTCCTCATCTGCTGGGTACATACCGTCCAGCATTCCCTCCACATTTCCCTGAATGACCGTAATTGGCGTTCGAAGCTCATGAGAAACATCCGCCAGCATATTGCGGCGTTGATAATCGTTGGCCTGCAACCGTTCCACCATGGCATTAAACCCCATCGTCAAGGAGCGCACACCAGGAGGGCCTTTCTCTTCAACGCGCACGGAATAGTCCCCTTCTGCCACCTTGCCGGATGCATCCACCAGCTCATCCAGCGGGTTGAACATCCGCCTCACGTTTCGTATCCCCAAAATCACCATCCCAATCACGACAGAAATGATCACTGCCCCAATCGCAAGAATATAGTCAAAAATAGGACTGTTGGGGGTCAGTCCCCGGGAAAGCACGCTATACACCACCCCGGCAATCAGCGCGAAGATCAGGAAAACAAATAGATTAAACGTAATGAACAGGCAACCCATCCTGCGAAAAAAAGGATTGTGCGGCCTGCGTCCCCATCGCTTGGGGGGCCATTCTTCATTTTCAGGCCACCACGGCGGGCGCTGCCGGTGAGGAAAAGGAGGGTGTGGGCTCATCATCTATCCGTGAACTTATACCCTACCCCATAAACCGTCAAAATATATTTCGGCTCGCCGGCCTTGACTTCGATCTTGCGGCGCATATTCTTGATATGAGCATCGATGGCCCGTTCATAAGATTCAAAGGCTACCCCATGAATGGCATCCAGCAACTGGGCCCGGGTAAATATTCGCCCGGGTTGGCGCGCCAGGGTCGCAAGCAGTTCAAATTCGGTGGGAGTTAGTTCCTCAATGTCCCGGTCCTGCGCAGCGACACGCATCCGTGGTACATCCAGCGTAAGGTCTGCTACGCGAATCATCTCGGATCCAGCACTCGTGGCATTCTCAATTCGTCGAAATGCCACCCTGACGCGCGCCACCAGTTCCTTGGGGCTGAAAGGCTTGGTCATGTAATCATCCGCACCCAGCTCCAGACCGATCAATTTGTCGGATTCCTCCGAGCGGGCGGTCAGCATGATGATAGGTGCGTTGGAGGTCTTGCGAAACTCGCGGGTAAAATCCAGCCCGTCGAGCTGAGGCAGGCCGAGATCCAGGATGACCGCATCCGGCCGTTCGGTCTTCGCCAGCGAAAGAGCTTTTTTACCATCATGCGCGACAATGACCCCGTACCCGGCGCGTTCCAGGTAATCGCGCACGAGCTGGGTGATCTTGGGTTCGTCGTCTACAACGAGGATGTTTTTCATGAATATCCCGTAGGGGACGACGCATGCCGTCCCCTACAATCCATTATATTATTCTTTCTTTTCCTCAGGCGTTTCCCCGTGCGCCCGCTTATGCCATTCATCGAACATCGGCGGTACATCCCCGTTCCATCCGCGTCCATGCATCCCGTAATGACGACCCCAGCCCCAGCGCGGTCCCCAGAAAAGAACTCGGAACGCATGGAAAGCCAGGAAGAATAGGAAAAGCGGAATCAGGAAGCCGAAGCAGCCAAACCCGAATCCCCAGGGGCGATGGAAGGGCATCCCATAATAGGGATAGGGGTATGGTGCGGGCACGCTCTGTCCTGAGGGCGCCTCGAGGGTAACCGGCGATCCGTGGGCGATGCCAGCCTGGTAGGCAAAGAAGGCAATGCCAGCCACCGCAGCGATTAACACCAGGCCGGAGATGATTCGTAAACCAGTATTTCTATTCATGTTCTACTCCTTTAATTGAACGTATGCCTGCAGTATAGGGCCCGCTTGTGAATTGATTGTGAAGAGAAATGGGATGAACTATAGTTGTTCCTTGACATGATAGAATATACGTTCTACACTCGGACGATAGCCAACCCGTTCGTAAGAGGAGAAGGTCCCATGATTTCTAAGCCCAGGACCGAACGCCGCAAGAAACAGAATTATGTTGCAATACGCATGGCCGTGCCCATTCCATTTGGAAAATATCTGCAGCCTGCGTGGAATGAAGTCTACGAGTGGCTGATGCATAGGGAAATCGAACCCTCCGGTCCAGCCATCATCCGATATCTCACCACCGATATGTCAGGGAAGCTCGACATCGACGTTGGCTTTAGCATTGACAAGGCAGTCAAAGGCGACAAACGCATCACCGCCGATTTTCTTCCTGCCGGTCGATATGCCACCCTCCTTTATACAGGACCCTACAAAGGGAAAGGGATCTTCAAAGCGACTGTTGCACTGTTGGATTGGGCACAGGAAAATAAAATCAAGTGGGACACATCCAGGAAAAAAGGTGTTGAATGGTGGAACGGGCGGGTCGAATACTATTTTTCTGATCCCGCCACCGAGAAGGATACGAAGAATTTCAAAACGGAACTTGCATTTCTGGTTAAAGAAAAGAGTTAAAAGTAAACTCCCCAGCCTCTGGTCAGACAGAATGAACGTCAAGAAATTGCTACAAGCAGAAGCAGCTTTTTTCGGCCGCTATCCGGGTGGATTCGACCATCCCGAAATGATCGCCATCCGCAAGCATCACAAATTGGATCGCATGGTCCAGCTGGCACAGGAAAGCTTCACAGTACAAAATTTCCATCATCCCGATTTGATCGTCGATAACATGATCAGGGTCATCACGCGCTCCCCTCTCATCTCCATGTTCGAAAAGCCAAAGTTCCGGGATTTTGCCCGCTCGCTTCCACCACTGGAGCGACAGGATCTCGCCCGGGGTCTGGAGGAGCTGCTGCATGGAGACGAACAAACTGGATTCGAGATCTTGCTTGCCCTCCTGCGACCTTGGAAGCTGGCAAAGTGGTCGCTGATGACCGTCTGCCAGGCGTATTACCGGCCTCAGGTGGAGGTCTTTGTAAAACCGACCACAGCAAAGGGGATTGTTCAAACTTTCGAACTGGAAGAACTGCAATACAAATCGTCACCCAGCTGGGATTTTTATGAGCGCTACCGCGCCGTGATCAATGAAATGAAGACCAGCGTTGATCCTTCCTTGTCCCCTTACAACATTGCTTTCACAGGATTTCTAATGAGAAGTATTCAGGGTTAGTTTTAGAGGCAGATCCAAAGTACAAAAGAAATATTCCAGACTCTGGCGCAAGTGAAAATTATTCCTGAGATCTCGACTTCATTTACAATGCTTGACATATATAATTTTCTTATATATAATATAGTTATAATACTAGGAATAATAGCTTAAAATGACTCAGCTTCAGCAGCTTCGCAAAGGAAGCACTCCCCTTCTCATCCTCAGCGTCCTAGCCGAGGAACCGATGTACGGCTATCAGATCATGCGCGAGCTGGAACGCCGCAGTGAAGGTTATTTCACCATGACCGCCGCCCTGCTCTACCCGGCCCTGCACCAGTTGGAACTGGATAACCTGCTCAAAAGCGACTGGCAGGATGGACAGGGTAAACGAAG
>JBLNAU010000320.1:0-5445 GCA_050259515.1 Syntrophothermus sp. | reverse complement strand
GTTCCAGGTCTTCGAACGAGCGCCAGTATTGGATCAGGACCGGTCCGCTAAAATTCCAGTAATACTCTGCGTGCAGAAACCCTTTTTCGGGGTGCGTGAATAAAGTCTTGAGCATCGGTCCCATTGCGGAAGCGACAGGCAACCACTTGTCCATCCGCCACAACTTGTTGATGCGCATCCCGATCAGGAATACAACGAAAGGCTGGTCTGTCTTAGCCGTATAACGTCCATTAAAAATCGTAGCCATTTTTTTCTCCTAAAGATAAGGCTGTCGTCTCATTTGTTTTTGCACACCATATTCCCTGGCCTGCTGTTTCCAGCCAAAGCCGCCAAGGATCTTGTACATCCGGTTCGGGATGACCGGTTTCCCGAACAGATCCTGGGAAGTGGAGGGGACAGGCCCTCCCTGGGCGAGAGAGGCGGCTGCAAGGTCGAGCGCCCTTTTGAGGGGCATGGCCCGGCCGTCCATCTCGTTCAGCGGCACACCATGGACCAATCCCTCCCCGCCGCCGAGCGCCAGGCCGCCCATCCAGGCCAGGTTGTTTTGGCGGGCGAATTCAGAGCAGATGGCAAGAGCCGTGTTGTTGTGATGCGCTTCCGGGAAGCCGCAGTTGGCTATGGCAGCGAATCGGAAAGGTGGATGGCTCCCGGCGCGATGGGCAGCGATCTTCTCCAACGCGGCGGTAACCGGGGCGGGGAGCGTATCGACGTACAGCGGGAAGGCAAGCACGACCAGGTCCGCCCGATCGATCGACTCGTACATCGCATTCATCCTCTCCTGTGAATTGAGGCAGGGATAGATCTGGAAGGTTTCTGTTTCCACACCCCGGGCAGTCAATTGCTCGAACAGGTACCCGCCGAGAGAGGCAGACGTGCTCTTCTTCGTGCGCGGGCTGCCAACCAGCAGCACTGCCTTGTGCACAGGAGCTGCCCCGGCGGCGGAGGCGTCCATCGCAGGCAGAGCCGGCACCGGGGAGCTCGAGCCGCTTTTGATTGCCTGGAGCCAGAGGCCGGTTTGGGAGGCCAGTTCTGCGTCAGACAGGCTGCCGGTCACGATCCCACAAACAGAGGTTCTTGCGTACATGTTGATGGCATTGCGGCGCACAAGAGTTCGGAAAACAGCTTCGGTCCGGGCGTCCGGCCGATCCAGCCAGCTAACCGTGAGGAGGTTTGGATAATGGGCATAGCGCTTCTGGTGATGGATCTCTCCTTTCACACTGGCGAAGAAAGGCGAGATATTCTGGATCTGGTGATCCACCATGCGCTTGAGCTCTGAAGAATAGCCGCCAAATGTTACCGGTGTCAAATTGATCACGAGATGGCTTTGACTCATTTTGGACGCAATCACCCGGTTGTCGTCATTCGTATTGCACATACCGGGGCTGCGCACCCAGCAGAAGAAATCGCCCGCGCAATTGCCGATCCTTTTCTCGCGCAGGACGATGACCTCTGCACCGGGAAGATGTTGGAGCAGGGCCTTTGTAAGCCTGGCCGCCTGTGGGTCGTTGGCATGGGAACCATCCAGGATCAGGGTTTTCATTTTTTCTCCTTGATGAACTGCTTTGCAATCGAATCCATTTCATAGAGGTAGAGGTCGTTGCCGCTGGTCCCAAATGGCGGCATGTTGCCGGCAATCTCCAGCGAGACAATCCCATGAACCCGCGCCCAGATGATCATGGCCACGGAAAGGGAGAGAATATCTACATCTCCCCCAAACGTCTTCCAGGTTTCAAATCCATATTTGTATTCCTCTTTGACCTGCGGGAAGGATTTGACATTCAATTTTCCCGCTACCCGCAGTTGTTCCACCACGCTGACCAGAGCGCTGAGGGAACGCGCCGCGGAGGGCAGAACTTCGGCCATGGGCGCCTCATATCCCGGAATGGGAGTCCCGAATATCAATTGGTAACGCTGTGGGTGTGTCAATGCCCAGGTCCGATAGGCCATACCGATCGCATGCAAACGTCCAGGAATATCCTTTTCCGGGATTGCATCGCGTGCCGCCAGCTGAGAATCTCCAAAGGAAGTATAGGCATCGATGATCAGGGCGGTAACCAGCGCATCCCGGTCAGGGAAATAGTTATAGATGGCAGGAGCACTGATCTTGAGCGCGCGGGCGATCGCACGCAGGGAAAGGGCCGGGGCTCCAAACTCCGCGATCTGCTCCCAGGCGGTTTCCTTGATCTGTTCCCCCAGGTTGGGGATCTGTTTTTTCTTGACGGGTCGGACCATTTCTGCTCCTGCCATGCTTTGGCGAATTCAGGATGGATTTACTTTACACTGTAAATATACAGTGTATATTTATTTTTGTCAAGAGTTTTACAGCTGATACTTTTCAACGCCGGGTTGGATGCGCAGCAGTTACAACCCGCGCCTTAACATCAGGAACCTGCGATAAAATGGGTTTATGCAAAATCAAGTCTACGTCATTGGACACGTCAATCCCGACACCGATTCGATCGCATCTGCGATGGGCTATGCCTGGCTGCTGCGTGAGCGCGATGGCATGGACACCGTCGCCTCCCGCGCCGGCGCCCTCAATCCCCAGACCGCCTGGGTTCTCAAGCAGCTCAATCTCGATCCCCCCTTTCTGCTGACAGACGCCTCCCCCCGCTTCCAATCGGTCTCTCAAAGGCTGGATAGTATCCGTCCGGAATCCCAGCTTGGCGCGGCCTGGACGCTGGCCAGCCGCACGGGCGGTGTGGCTCCTGTGGTGGACGACGATGGCAAACCCTATGGCATCATCAACGGTTTCAGCCTGTTCAAGTATTTTTCCGAGATCCTGGGTCCGCGGCCGGGCGACACCACGGTACGTGAAATGATGTCCGCGCCGTGCAGGGATGCCGCGGATACAACCGTCCCTACATTTGCCGCCAATGCCCACATCCGTGATTCGCTCAACCGCATCCTGCGGGATGAATACGATGATTTCTGGGTGGTGGATGAAAATGGACTGTACGCGGGCGTGGCCCGTCAACGGGATATCCTCAACCCGCCGCGCCTGAAGATCATTATGGTGGACCACAATGAACCCAGTCAGGCGATCGCGGCTCTCGAAGAAGCAGAACTGCTGGAGATCCTGGATCACCACCGGCTGGGCAACCCGCATACGCACACGCCCATCCGTTTTACGGTGGACATCGTCGGCTCAACC
Source organism: Syntrophothermus sp. (assembly GCA_050259515.1). Taxonomy (GTDB): domain Bacteria; phylum Chloroflexota; class Anaerolineae; order Anaerolineales; family Villigracilaceae; genus Defluviilinea. The sequence continues at coordinate 2,291 of JBLNAU010000320.1, read as the reverse complement.
TCCACCCTGGTCACCGAGCAGACTGCGGACGCGGGACTGTCGATGCCTCCCAACCTGGCCGGAACGCTTCTCGCCGGGCTCCTGGCGGATACCCTGATCCTGACCTCCCCCACCACCACGGCGCGTGATAAGAATGCTGCCCAGCGCCTCGCGCGCTGGGCCTTTGTCGGAGGCAGCCCGCTCAAGGGTGAGACGATCGACTCATATGGCAAGGCAGTCCTCTCCGCAGGGGCGGGTCTCTCCAACCGCACGCCCGAACAGATCGTCAATAACGATATCAAGCCCTACGAGGCGGGCGGGTTCCATCTGGCCATTGCCCAGGCCGAGGTCACCGACCTGGTGCAGCTCGCCGAACACCTTGGACCGCTTACGAAAGCACTGAATGACCTGCGGGATAAGCGCGGGCTCGACTTTGCCATGCTGCTCATCACCGACGTGGTGCGCGGCTCAAGCCGGCTGCTGATCTCTTCCAACCCGCCACCCATCCTGGCCGACCTGCCTTATCCACCCCTGTCCGATGGCACCCGCGATGCACCGGGCGTGGTGTCCAGAAAAAAGCAGCTACTACCGGTCGTACTGGGGTTGTTGGAGCGATAATGGAATTTCAAAAGCTCATCGACAGGGCCATGGAAGTTCGGCGGCTGTATGAAGTGAAGGAAAAGCAACTTTACGGCTCTCCCTGGACAACCGAAGAGATCGCTTTGGGATTTGTCGGGGATGTCGGTGACCTGGTCAAACTGATCAGTGCGCAGAATGGCAGACGCGCGATTCCAGACAGCAGTCAAAAGCTCGAACACGAACTCGCCGATTGTTTGTGGTCGGTGATGGTGTTGTCGCAGCTGCATGGTGTCCATCTCGAAAAATCGTTCCTCGAGACAATGGACAGGCTGGAAAAACATTTATCGGAAAATCAATCGTAAAAGAGAGCCCATAAAATCCCATGTTAACCCTTCGAAGTGCATCCAAAAGAGAACGATCATGAATCAATCCATTTACCAGGCCATCACGGAAGTTGAAAATAACCATGAGTCCGCTGCGCTGTGCACGGTTGTGAAAAGTGAAGGATCCACGCCGCGGCACGTGGGCAGCAAGATGCTCGTCTACGCCGATGGGAAGTTCATCGGCACTGTTGGCGGGGGAGACCTGGAACACCGCGTCCTCGACGAGGCCTGGATGGCGATCGGCGAGGGCCAGGCGCGCATCCTATCCTATTCGATGGTGGATCCCAGCCGCGGCGACCCTGGTGTATGCGGCGGGACCGTGGAGGTGTTTGTGGAACCGATCCTTCCCCCTGCGATGGTCGTGGTCATTGGAGCCGGGCATGTCGGCAAGGCAGTCGTTCACCTGGCGAAGTGGCTTGGGTTCCGGGTGGCTGTCAGCGATGACCGGGCCGAGTTTTGCACACCGGAGGCCACCCCGGGAGCGGACGCCTACTATCCGGTCGAGATGGGAAAGCTGCCGGAGCACCTCAAGATCAACAAGCGGACCTATATTGTCATCACCAGCCGCGGCTCAAGCGTGGATGCACTGGGCCTGCCCGGCCTGCTTGACTCGAACGCGGCCTATATCGGCGTGATCGGTTCCAGGCGCAGGTGGCTCACGACCGCCAAGGCACTCAAGGAAAAAGGGGTGGCTGAGGAAAAGATCAACCGTGTCCACTCTCCCATGGGCCTGGAGCTGAATGCTGAAACACCCGAGGAGATCGCCGTCAGTATCATGGCCGAAGTTCTCATGCTCAAGGACAAGGGAACAGGCAAGCAGATGAAGTCCAGGCAGGCTGACAAGTCAGCCGCTTGAAAACCGGCTTGTACGCCTGTCAAAATGAAACGCCGGGCCGGGAAGTCCGTATAATGGAATAAGCAGAACAAACAATTCTGGTTGCCAGCCCGTACCTGGACTATAATGACCAGGCAACCATTTCAAAGGAGAAGTATCATGGCTAGGATTTTTGACGTCATCGAATACCCAAATGAGATGAAGGACGAGATCGTCCATCGCTTCCCGGAACAGGGCAGCGGGGATTTTCGCATTGGATCCCAGGTGATCGTCCGTGAATCGCAGGCGGCTGTATTCTTCCGGGATGGCCAGGCCCTGGATGTATTCCGGGCGGGCCGTCACACCATCACCACGGCAAACATTCCCCTGCTGATCAACCTGATCGGCAAGGCATTCAACGACCGGTCACCGTTTACCGCAGAAGTATATTTCGTATCGCTGAAGGAATTCGCGAACGAAAAATGGGGAACCCCGCAGCCGATCATTGTCCGCAACCCGGGCATGGGATTGGGTGT
>JBLNAU010000319.1:0-3426 GCA_050259515.1 Syntrophothermus sp. | reverse complement strand
CCACCTGCACGGTCTGCAGCAGGCCCCAGGCAAAGGCGGCCACGGATGCGACCAGCAGGGGGAGGATCCCGATCAGGACAAAATAACGTGATTTTTCGAGGATGAATTTCAATGAACGGCTCCAGGGTGGTTCGTTGTCTGCCCTATTATACAAAACTCTTTTTCACTCGTCCTAATAAAATACTCCAGCCGCCCTACCCGGTGGCGGGACGCCGCCTCGAGCGGAATTGCCCGAAAGGTCAGCGATCGATGAAGCCCATTCTCTAACTTTATTCTTACTGTTTCCCGACTTGACAAGAACTTAACCTGGGTATAAATTTAAGCACGCTTAACTAAAAAGAAAGCTTAACTATGACCAAACAAAACCAATTTACACAGTCCCTCCGTGCATGGATGGATGTTTTTATGCAGCGCTCAATGGGCAATTGGTGGCGCTTCGCCAGGTCCACGGGGCTGTCGATGCCACAGTTCAGTCTGATGATGCAGATGTATCATCGCGGCGCCTGTGGGATGTCGGGGATCAGCGACCGGTTCGAGATCACGGCCGCCGCTGCCAGCCAGATGGTGGACAAGCTCGTGCACAGCGGCTATATCGTCCGGGAGGAGGATCCAAGTGACCGGCGCGCCAAGATGCTGAACCTGACGGGCAAGGGACGCCAGCTCATCGAGCAGGGAATCGAGGAGCGCTATCGCTGGGTGGATGACCTGGCGGCGAAGCTGAACGCGGAAGAGCGCACCCGGATCATAGATGCGCTTGAGATCATGATGCGCGCCGCCCAGGAACTTGAAAAAGAACCTGTCCATTAAGCGGCATGTCTCTTTGATTTCTCCACATTTAATTCACAAATAGATTGTAAGCTTTATTGCATCGAGGAATGTTCATGAAAGGTATTTTACAAAATAAGGTTGCCGTGATTACCGGTGGCTCTCGAGGGCTGGGATACGCGATCGCCGAAGCCTATGCCCGGGAGGGCGCAAAAGTTGTCATCGCCTCGCGGACACAGAATGCGGTTGACAAGGCGGTCAGAACGCTGCGGAAAAACGGCGCGCAGGCTGAAGGCCTTGCCTGCAATGTAGCAGACCTGCGGCAGGTGGAAGCCCTTGGGGAGTTCGCCGTTCAAAAATTCGGACGGCTGGATATCTGGGTCAACAACGCGGGTCTCTCCGCTCCCTACGGGCCGACCGCCCACCTCCCCAGCGCTGATTTTCAAAGTGTGATCGACACCAACATCACCGGGACCTACAACGGCTCGGTGACTGCCCTGCGTTATTTTGCCAGACAAAAAAGCGGCAAGCTGATCAATCTGCTCGGCCGCGGCGACAAGGGCGCGGTCCCGCTGCAGAACGCCTACAGCTCCAGCAAGGTCTGGGTACGCAATTTTACGCAGGCACTGGCAAAGGAATATGCAGCCAGCGGCGTGGATATATTCGGCTTCAATCCCGGGCTGGTCAGGACAGACATGCTTAGCCATGTGGATGCCATTAGCGGCTATGAAAAAAGGCTGAACCCGCTGCGCTATGTGACCATGGTGTGGGGCAACGAGGCCGATGTTCCGGCGCTGAAAGCGGCCTGGCTTGCCTCCTCTGCCACGGACGGAAAGAACGGCCTGCAGGTCAGCGTGCTGACAACCCGCTTCAAGCTCACGCGCATCTTCCAACAGGTCTTCCGCTGGCTGTCCCGAAAACCGAATGAGTTGATGGATTTAAATATTACCACGATCGAACCGGAAATCAGCGGGGATTGAGCTTTATCGATTCACGAAAGGATCCCTATGCACCATACAAAACATTTATCCATAAGGAGCAGGATGGGCCATGCTTAAATTGATCAAATACGCAAAACCTTACCGGTGGATGCTTTTGCTTGCCATTGCACTCCTGTTCGCCCAGGCCATGGCCGACCTGACGCTGCCCGACATGCTGGCCAGGATCGTGAATGTCGGCATCCAGCAGGGAGGAGTGGAGAGTGCCGTGCCGGTGGCAATTCGGCAGAGCACCCTGCAGAAGACATTGCTCTTCATGAATGAGGCCGACCAGAAGTCTGTCCTTGCCGATTACCGGCTGGTCGATTCAAGCTCTCCTGATTACCAGAGCTATCTGGAAAAGTATCCGGTGCTTGCCAGGGAGCCCATCTATGTATTGAAGGATGTCGACCAGGCGGAGATGGACCGTCTCAACCCGGTCATGGCGAAGGCACTGCTGGCGGTCACGGGGATCGAGCAGGTCATGAAGGATCCTTCCAAGGCTGCCCAGATGGGCACGTCCCTTGGAAATTTCGATCTCTCCCAGCTGCCGCCAGGTACCGATCTCTTCACGCTGTTGGGCAAACTGCCTACCGCCCAGCGGGCACAGATCAATGCTGCCATGGAGAAGAGATTCGCCGGTCTGGGGGATGCCATGATCGTCAAGGCTGGCGCCAGCGCGGCCCAGGAAGAATACAAGGCGCTTGGGATGGCCGCCAACCAACTGCAGACCCAGTACATCCTGAAGATCGGCGGCTGGATGCTCCTGTTGACGCTGGCCTCCGGGATCTGTACCGTGATCGTGGGCTATCTCTCGGCCAGGACCGCGGCCGGCATGGCGCGTGACATGCGCCGGGATGTGTTCAAGACGGTGGAGGGATATTCGAGCACCGAGTTCGACAAGTTCTCGACCGCCTCGCTGATCACCCGCACCACCAACGATGTGACCCAGATCCAGATGCTGGTGTTGATGATGGTGCGTATGATGTTCTACGCGCCGATCATCGGCATCGGCGGCATCATCAAGGTTGTGGCCATGGATTCCCCCCTGGCCTGGCTGATCGGCGTGGCCGTGCTGGCCCTGGTCAGCATGGTGATCGTGGTGTTCTCGATCACCGTGCCCAAGTTCCGGATCGTCCAGAAGCTGGTGGACCGCATCAACCTGGTCATGCGCGAGAACCTGTCGGGCATGATGGTCGTGCGGGCCTTCAACATGCAGGAGTTCGAGGAGCAGCGTTTTGACAAGGCCAACCTCGACGCGACCAGCGTGGGCCTGTTCATCAACCGGGTCATGGTCATCATGTTCCCGCTGATGATGCTCATCATGAACTTCCTGATGCTGGGGATCGTCTGGTTTGGCGCCAAGCAGGTGGCGGCTGCCAACATGGAAGTGGGCGACATGCTGGCCTTCATGCAGTATGCCATGCAGATCGTAATGGCCTTCCTAATGTTCTCCTTCATGTTCATTATGGTACCGCGCGCTTCTGTCTCGGGGGATCGCATCTACGAAGTCCTCAGCACCGAGCCGCAGATCAACGATCCCAAAGGACCGAAGGCCTTCCCGGTACCATTCAAGGGATCGGTGGAATTCCGGAATGTGTCCTTCCGCTACCCGGGCGCGGATACCAATGCCCTGGAGAACATCAGCTTTACCGCAAAGCCGGGACAGACTACCGCGTTGATC
>JBLNAU010000318.1:0-4554 GCA_050259515.1 Syntrophothermus sp. | reverse complement strand
GGGGATCCGTCGAATCGAGGCTGACGATCAGCCGATCCAGCAGGGGAAGCACATTCTCGTTTTGAGAAAGGAGTGTCCCATTTGTAATCAGGCTGATTTCGCGGAACTTAAGAATGCCGCGAGCGTACTCCAATAGATCCAAAAGATGGGGAGCCATCAGCGGCTCGCCGCCCGTCAGCCAGAGACGGTCCACACCGCTGCGGATGACCTTCAGGATATGTTTTGCCTCTTCCAGCCGGGGATTGGGGGTCACCAGGTGGTTGCGACGCGAGCCAAAATCCTCGCAGTAGGCACAGTTGAGGTTGCACTGCAGGGTCACATAGTATACGGCCAGGCGCGGCCAAAGGGTGGAGTCACCGCGGGTGAGCCTGACCAGGTTTTGCAGGTACGTGCGCATTGCAGGATTATAAGACAGGGAACCTGCAGGTTAAGCTTGCAATTCAGTTAACAGAAGTCATGGGGAATCGCAGGATACCCGTTACATTTGCAGGGAATTTTTTATGACGCACCGCCTTATGATTGGTTGTACAATAAATTACAAGTATAAACAATGGGAGCGGCCTATGAACCAGGTGATGGAAGTTTTGATGAAGCGAAGATCGGTGCGGGCCTATGAGGAGCGTGAGATCGAACCGGAGATACGGGCGGAAATTCTGAAAGCCACCCTGCGCGCACCCACTGCAGGGAATTTGATGCTGTATTCCATTTTGGAGATCACCGATCAGGCCCTGAAGGACAGACTGGCTGTCACCTGTGACAACCAGCCTTTCATCGCCCGTGCGCCGCTGGTCTGGATCTTCCTGGCCGATTACCAGCGCTGGTACGATTACTTCCTTGCTTCGGGCGTGGAGGAGATCTGTACGGAGAGAAATCTGAAAATGCAAATGCCGGAGGAAGGCGATCTCTTCCTGGCCTGTTGTGATGCAATGATCGCGGCTCAGAACGCGGTCATCGCGGCTGAGTCGTTCGGCATCGGCTCGTGCTACATCGGGGACATCATGGAACAATATGAGACACACCGTGAGCTGCTCTGCCTGCCGCAGTATGTTTTCCCGATCGGCATGCTGGTCTTCGGCTATCCCACCCAGCAGCAAAAGGACCGTGCATATACATCACGCTTTGATGAAAAGTTCATCGTCTTCGAAAATCAATACCACCGGCTGAGCAAGGATGACTTTCATAAAATGTTTGCCGAGCACCAGCGCCATATGCCGGCAGGCAGGTCGATGAAGGGAATTACCACCTATGGCCAGGCCACGTATTTGAGAAAATTCACTGCGGATTTTTCGATGGAGATGAGGCGCTCGGTGCGCGAGATCTTGAAGGTGTGGATGAGCCAGGGATGATGGATTCGTATTCCTGCAGTCCCAACGCCGCCGCTTCATCCAGTGTCATGGCACGGCCTAGATCCATCAATTCGTTGACGGCATCTTGACCAAGACGGGAAATACAGACAGCCAGATCGCGGTCGAGATCCGCCTGCTCGAGTTTCGGCCGAATGGTGCCGGTCTCTTCGCGGATTCTATTCGCCCATCCGGCAAGTTGTGCGGCCCGTTCCCATACGTTGGAAATCGTAAATAGATAGGACAGTTTTTCCAGTGTAAATGCCAGCCCGACTCTATTTCCATTCCTATGGAACTCACGGGCGGTCTCACAGAGGATTTCATAACCCTGCTCAGAGTTCCCTGCTCGCAAAAGAACATACCCCAGGCGGGCGCGCCCCCACAGGTATCCCATCCGGTTTCCCGTTCTCTCGCCAATTTCAAGCCACTTCTCCAAAAAAGCCTGCGCCTGATCGAATTTTCCAGCCAGGAGCGCCTCGCGGCTTTTTGCCACGAGTACGAATTCCATGCCGCGCTCATTGTCCAGACTCCGATTCAACTCCTCGGACTCTTCCAGCAACCGATGTGCTGCTTCTGTGTCGCCTTCTGCCAAAAGCGTATCACCGTATACACCCAGCAGGAAAGCCAGGTTACGCCAATCTCCGATTTGCCGGTAGATCGCAACGGCCTCATCCCAATATGCATTGGAACGCTGCGGGTCCCGGCGATCCCATCCCAGGCCATCCAGCGCAACGGCCTGTCTCGAAAGGTCCCCAAGGGAACGCGCCAGATCATACGCCTTCAACCGGAACTCATGCATCTGGTCCATTCCATCCAGGAACTGGTGGATGCCTGCCATGATCAGCAGACAGCCAAACTCACCACCCCTGTCCCCGCAGGATTGAAACAGGCGCAGGCCCTCCTCCCCGGCAATTCTGGCAGCTTCGAATTGTTCGATGATCCATAAATAATTTGCCTGTGCGTGCAGAGCCCGGGCGCGTGCATGGGGGTAATTAAGGGAATCCGGTCTCTTTATAAATTCGGTCGCCCAATGGGTTCCTTCTCGCAAATCGATATTTTCAAACAGCCCGCCGATGATATACATCCCGGCTTCCAGATCCGTTTTGTAGGCCCAATCCATCGCCGAGCGGATGTTATCCATCTCGGCATTCAGGCGTGCAACCCAGTTCATTTGATCAGGGCCATACAGAGCAGGTTCGGCTACTTTGGAAAATTCCAAATAATATTCTAGGTGCCTCGAACGCACCTGCTCCTCTCCCCTCAATTTTTCGCGCGCATACTGGCGGACGATCTCGTGCAGATTGTAGCGCCGCTCGAGGCCCTTCTCCCGGCTGACCATGATCAGCGATTTGGCTGCCAGGTGGATCATCAATTCCGCCACCTGCCGGCCTTCGATCCCATCTCCACTGCAGACCTTCTCGGCGGCATCCAGAGTCCATCCGCCTGAAAAAACGGACAACCGGCTTAGGAGGATCCGCTCCTCCTCGGAGAGGAGCCCCCAGCTCCAGTCCATCGAGCCGCGGATCGTCTGTTGGCGCGGCAGGGCGGTGCGTCCTCCCCCGGTGAGCAGGTCAAAGCTTTCGTGGAGACGGACGGCGATCTGCTCCACCGACAGGATGTCGACGCGTGCTGCCGCCAGCTCGATCGCCAGCGGGATCCCGTCCAGCCTGCGGCAGATCTGGACCACGTCAAAGGCATTATCCATGGTCAGCGAGAAGGTGGACAGGGAAAGCTGGGCCCGCTCCTCGAACAGACGAACGGCTTCAGACTGCCTGAATTTGCTCAACAACTCATCATCACTTGGAATTCCCAGGGAAGGGACCTGATAGACCGCCTCACCCAGGATCTGAAGCGGCTCGCGGCTGGTGGCCAGGATCTTTAACTGGGGGCAGCTCTTTAACAGGGTCTCCGCCAACCGGGCACAGGCCTCCAGCAGGTGCTCACAATTATCCAGAACGATCAGAATATTTTTTGTCCGCAGGTGGCCGATGAGAAGATCCAGGTAGGGGACTTTGGATTGTGCTGCCATGCCAAACAATCCGGCAACCGACTGGGGGACCAGATCGGGTTGATTGAGCGGAGCCAGCTCCACCATCCAGACCCCGTCTGCATATTCCTCCAGCACCTGTTCCCCCACTTTTGCAGCCAGGCGCGTTTTCCCCACCCCTCCCGGACCGGTCCGAGTCACCAGCCTGTTCTTTTTTAATTGCTGGTTGACTTGCTCTTGTTCTTTTTCACGGCCAATGAATTTGGTCAGAAAGATCGGCAGGTAGGATACAGGCTTGGGACGAGCAGACTCCCCCCTGCGGGATGGAAGCTCAGAAAGCCCCCGGGCAAACTGGATCCAGGCCTCCTGTTCCTCGCCCGGGATCCCAAGCTTTTCCAGCAGGAGGCGTGCCAGTTCCCTGGATGGCTTGAGCGAGCCCGCTTCGATCCGGCGCAGGGTAATTTCCGCACAGCCTACCTGGTTGGCAAGTGCCTGGCGGGAAAGGTCAAGCCTGCGCCGCTGGCTGCGGAGCCATGGTCCGAACGTGATCTCTTCTTGTTCTTCCATACCTGTAATTGCCGCTTGTCTCAACAATCAATCCCGGAAGTTCGATTGTACATTAACACTCCAACGCCAGGTTTGGTTGTCTCTGCGGCACTCTGCATTTTGTATCGGGTTTGGTATCACTTTTCGCATTACTTTAAGGCCGGTAAATCCATATGATTGCATTATACAAACATTCGGCACCAAATGCCAAAGGAGATAAAAAATGAATACTCGCAGGATCGCCCTTACCGGATTAGCGCTTTTGATCGTGGTGATTGCCGTCACCGCCGCCAGTGGATTGGCGCGCATTTACTCCAACCAGGTCTTCTATTCCTCGTCCGTGGAAAAGCTGGTGAAACCGGCCGCCCCGGTCTCGAACCAGGTGTTCTACTCCCCCAGTGTAGAGAAGATGGTCAACCGCAGGAGCGCCGCCCCCGTCCTGAACCAGGTCTTTTATTCCTCCTCTGTTGAGGAAATGGTCAGCCGGGCAAGCGCCTCGCCCATCTCCAACCAGGTCTTCTATTCACCCAGCGTGGAAAAGATGGTCCGCCCGGCCCCTGCCGCCGTCAACCAGGTCTTCTATTCCCCGAGCCTGGAAAAGATAGTCCACCCGGCTACCTCCGCCACCAACCAGGTCTTCTATTCGCCATCGATCGAGGAATTCCTCCATTAGCCAGT
>JBLNAU010000317.1:0-2673 GCA_050259515.1 Syntrophothermus sp. | reverse complement strand
GCAGCAGGCGGAAGATAACCGCCTCCTTATCCGCCGGTAGCGGCTCCAGTAGATCAGCCAGATCGCCCGCCGGCCAGTTGCGGATCTGCTCGCGCAGGGCAATAAAATCACGCGCCTCGATCAATGTTTCGAGGTCCAGGATGGTCATTTCTGAATTCATTCACTTACCTCCAAAGTAAAATAAAAACCACCTTCATGAGAAGGTGGCGATTGTTCACAGGAGGCAAACCGTCAGGTTATCCGGCACGCAAAGAAGTGACGCGCACGGGGACGGTCTGTACCAGAATGGAACAATCGCGTTCGGACAGCGGAAAACGAATCAATGTTGGGCGCAATAACGGGACATCGGCGTCCAAGGCAGTCACTTCCTTTCTTGAGATGGGATAAATTGCATTCATGAGAACCCTGTGTTTTATACTCCCGCGTCTATTTAGACGTCAAGGGCTGAAATGGTCAGGATGAGAGATATGAAATATTTCACGGCTTATGAAACCAATGTGCTCTGTTCGACCTTTTCCATGCGCCCGTAAAGGACTTCTTCATTGATCTCCAGGTTGTTGATCAGCCGTAACGCAGTGATAATTCCATCGCCGATCTCCTGGTTTCCGGTCTCGCCGTATTCGATCTCAAGGACGACGTTCTCCGTATGCACATCCTGCGCGCCACTCTGCGGATCCTGCCAGGTCCCTGTTGCGTTAAGCTCTGTGGTGGCTTTCATAAAATCCAGGGCCTCCGACTTTGAGCGAGGCAGGGTTAACGTCAGAAGCTGTCTCTGCGTTCGGTCGAATTGCGTGTTCGTGTCTTCATCTCCAAACAGGAATCCGAAAAGCATATCCTTTGCATGTTCAAGAAGTTTATTGCCCTCCTCGGAGCGAAATTCCTCCGCGATCGATTCGCTGCCTTTGCCAGAAGCCTCCGTTATAAGAAATTTTTCCTCGATCAACCTGTCGCGACCGTATTCCTGATAGGATTGTACGAATTCCAGCAGGCGGTTGATATCCAGGTTTAGATTCTTGACCCGCTCTGCCCGCTGTTGCCGCTTGTGATGTTCCTCTTCCCGGGACTGTCTGCGATCCTTTTCCTCGAGACTGTGCGCGTCCAACGTCAGGCGGACAATCTGCTCGATCAGCCACTCCTTGTCCTGATCTGCCAGGTATGCACGGAGCTTTCTTTCAAACTCAGGGACCAGGTCCTGTTGGATCTCCCGTACGATCGTCTCGATATTTGGCATGCCAGCTCCTTACAGCGTGACCGCAACCGGTAAATACACTTCCCTCAGACTCTCCAGGTGATGATCGATATGGCCGACCATGATATGGATCAGCGCCCGGGCACTGACCGTTGCTCCGCTGGCCGTGCCACATCGCAGAAGAGCTTCTTCGCTCATATTCCGGATGGCCAGAATATTGGCGCGCCGCAGAAACTCAAACTCGTCGATCAGATCGCTCAAAGACATGTTGTCAAACCCTGCCTCGCGGACAAAATCATCCTGTTCGAAGCCAGGTAGGGGAGTCGTGTCGTTGCGGGAAATACGAAGAAGCCGGTAGGAGAACACGCGTTCCCCATCATTTAGATGTCCCATCACTTCTTTAATGGACCATTCGTTGGGTCCGGGCTTGAAGCGGGCCTGAATCTCGGTCAGCGAGGCGAGCGCGCTCCGGAGTTCTCCGATTTGAAGGGAGAGTGCCGTGTATACATCCTCCCGCTGTGCGGCGCGCTCGATATAACCCGCATAGAAGGAAGCATATTCGTCGGACAAGGGGGCGCTGATGGTTAAAGTCATGGTTACCTCTATTCTTTTGAAAAATATCGATCGATCTGCTCTGCCACTTCGTATGGGCGTGTCATTGTAGGGACGTGTCCGGTCTCTTTGACGACATGAAGTTGGCTGATGGGGATCCGGGAGGCGATCAGCTCTGATTCCTGGATTGGAACAATGACATCCTGATCGCCATGCAGGATGAGCGTGGGGATTTGGATCTGTGCAAGACTTGGGTGCAGGTCGATGCCATATGTGCATTGTATCAACCGGGCCGCCGACTCGGAAGACGCCCGTAAAAGGATCTTTCTACCCCAGGCGCGTATCTCTACACAGTTCGCTTCCGTTTCCGGGATGCAGGCATTTACAAAGCTTTCGATGGCTGCCTCGTAGTCTGTTTTCAAAGCCCGGATGAAGCTCTCATCGCTTTCGTTTTCCTCGCGATGCAGGAGAGCATCCACCAGAACCAGGCCTTCAAACCGGTGAGGAACCTGGAGAATTGCCTGGACGGCCGCCATCCCGCCGGCGGATTCGGCAGCCAGGACACACTTATCGATTCCCATTGCATCCATCACAGCAAATAGATCGGCGACCATGTTTCCCACAGAGATCGACTCTACCGGCGCCAGGGTCGCTCCCGTCCCGCGGTGATCGTAGGCCACCGTCCGCCACGTTTTACTGCGAATACCAAATGGTTCCGTCCACAATTCCCAGCTGCCCGTCCAGCCGCCATGGGCAAGAATCGTCCTGGGTCCATTTCCAAATGCAACGGTAAAGAGCCGGGCTGAATTATGGAATACAAACATCATCTCTCTCCAACCAGGTGACTGCCTGTTTACAGTATATAACACAATTCCTTTAGATCAGCTCCCGGGCAAATCGACTTGCACGAGCCCTTCTTCGTTTTATAATGC
>JBLNAU010000316.1:0-3998 GCA_050259515.1 Syntrophothermus sp. | reverse complement strand
CACGCGGCGGTCCTCCGTCCCGGTCAGGGCAACCGGCAGGATCGGATATCCACTTTTGCTGGCCAGAAATGCCACGCCCATTTTGCCTTCCTGCAGTGCCTCCGTTTTGGAGCGTGTTCCTTCCGGCGCGATGGCCAGGATCCCGCCCTCTTCCATGCGGGCCAGGATCTGGCGCAGCGCGGAATAATCGGCTTCGTAGCGGTTCAGCCAGATGCCATTCACAGACCGCCCGATCAGCCCAAAGAGTGGATGGTTCTTATACTTTTCCGCAATCGCCATGATAATGTCTTCACGGTCGATGGCACAGATCAACACGGCCGTATCCAGCCGTCCCAGGTGATTGGCCGCGATGATGAAATTCCCGGGCAGGTGTTTGTCGATCCCCTGAATTTCAATATCGGCGATGAGCCTCATGATAAAACGCACGATGGAGCGCAACGTTGTGTATTTCATTGTGCTGCCCATTTTACAACAAGCGCAGCCGTCCTGTCGAAGGCCACGCAGTCATTTCAGCAAGGAGGATAAAAAACGGGCGGTTGTGCACCGCCCGTCAGGCATTCAGAGTTTTTTATTTCCAAAGATAATCGTCGGATCTTTTGTTCTTGAACCTGTTTTCCGTTCCATAGCGATCGAACATGCGCTGGAAGATCACCCGGTCGCTGGGGTCCATGTTGATGATCTCGAAGCCGACGTTATATGTATTGGGGTCGATATGGTCCCGGCGACACCACTTGCTGCGAGCAATGAATACCATGACATTCTTATCGGCAATTTCGGCTGTCAGCTCGATATGGACCCGGAAGTCCTGGCCGGGATTGATAGCTTTTTGACTGTCCAGCTTAAACCCGCCCGTACTGATATCTGCCAGGTAACCGAGCACTTCCTTTGTCAGGTCATTTGTGACTTGCATGTAATAGGTGAAGTCACGACGGTCAATTTTCCGTTTTTCAGCCATGCAAGCTCCTTTCGCCCTCATAAGTATAAGGTATGTGCCGACGGGAAACAAGAGCCTCAACGCTTGTTAACGAGGTTGCAATACTTGTATGTCTGCTGTAATGTTTCATCTCCCAACCTGTGCAGGATACTTTAGCAAAGTGGAACTTCTGTGGAATTCGTGGGTTTTCACACCATACCAGGCTTTCATTTTATCACTGTAAACAGGAGACTTCCCATGGAAACAGAGCTTCGACCTTCCACACGCCGGCCCGTTCTCATCTGGTTGATTATCTCGCAGTGTCTGGCAGCCGCATCTTTGATTTTCTGGCTTCTCATGGCCGGGCTTTCGGTCATGGCTTTTGATTCCGGGGTTACGCAGGAAGCCTGGACCTTTGTGATCGTTGTCTGGTCCTATCCGCTCTGGCCGGTTGCCTTTGCCATCGCTTCCTGGATTGCCTATGCTCGCCACAAGGACCGGCTGGCTGGCGTCCTGACAACGCTGACCTTTCTCCCGGTTCTGCTCCTCATCCTGCTGATGGTTGCTGGCAATTTTCTGTTTTTCCTCCGCTATAACCCGGCCTTTTAATCGGCCCTCAGGATATGGGTCAGGATCGTTGCCCCAGAGCCGCCGATGTTCTGGGCCATGCCGATCTTGGCCCCTTCCACCTGGGTCCGGTCACACTCGCCCCGCAGCTGCTGGACCACTTCCACGATCTGGTACATGCCGGTCGCGCCAACAGGATGGCCGCGGGCTTTTAAGCCGCCGCGCGTGCAGACCGGAATGCGTCCATTTGGACCGATCTGACCTTCCAGCCCAAGCCTGACCCCCTGGCCTCGCTCGGCGAATCCGCAGGCTTCAAGCGACAGGGCAGACATGATCGAAAATGCATCGTGAAGCTCAAACACGTCGATGTCCTCCGGGCCAACGCCCGCCATTTCATAAGCCCGGCTGGCAGAAATATGGCCTGCAGAGAGAAAGAGCGGATCCTTCCGGGAGTGGACGGCGATCGAATCCGTGGCGGATGCCGAGCCGGCTACCGTTATTTTAGGTTTTCCCTTGAACGACATCACCCGTTCCGCCGGGACGAGGATCACGGCAGCCGCGCCGTCGCCGGTGGGGGAGGCATCCAGCAGATTGATCAGCGTGGCGACCATCGAGGATTTCTCGAACTTTTCAACCGTGATACGCTCATGCAGCCGCGCATAGGGATTGTTCAAGGCATTTGCATGAGCATTGATCGAAAAGGGAGCGAAATCCTCATGCTTCCATCCATATTCATGCATGTAGCGGCGCATGATCAGGGCATTGATCCCCACGAATGAAATTCCCTGTTCCACCTCGTAATCCGCGTCGGCGGCAGTGGCCAGTGCGGCTGTAACGTCGTGACCTGCCTTGTCGGTCATCTTTTCGACGCCCACCACCAGGGCAGAGTCGACGTCTCCCGAGGCGACGGCCATCAGTCCCGCTCGAAGCGCTGCCGCCCCGGAGCCGCAGGCGGCCTCCACCTTGACAGCTTCCTGATCCCAAAGACCGATCCAGTCTGAAAAAAAGGTCCCGAGCTGATTTTGCCCGCTTACCAAGGGGGAGAGCATGTTCCCGACAAAAAGAGCATCCACCTTCTCCATCCCTGCATCCTGCATGGCGGCAAAGGCGGCATTCCCTCCCAGCTCACGCAGGGAAAGATCCCAGTGCTCATCGACTTTGATTTGTCCAATTCCAAGAATAGCTACTTGTCGCATTGTTTACCTCGACGTTATTTTACCGCTTGTCTACCCAGGAACTGGAAACTGTACAGGAATTTGATAGCAAACCTTAAAATACAGGTTTGGAAATGGATCCGTTTTTCAATTTAACCATCCTGGCAAATAAAAAGGAGCGTCGATCGACGCTCCTTTTTACTCTTAGGTTTTCAACTTACGGATTTTTATTCTTGCCGTTGCCCTTGCCCGGGTGCTTGTTCTTGCCGTTCTCCTTGCCTTGATTCTGCTGGCTGAGAGAATCTGTTCCTTCGGTCTCATTGGTGGCGTGGCCCGAAACAATGATACCCAGGTTGTTCTTCTTATCCATCAAGGCCTTCTTGAACTGGCCCCAGTTGGTGGGGTTTGAGCCATCCGGCAGGGTGATGGAGCTGTAATCCTTGTTCTGTTTTGCCTGCAGGATCATCTCGGCTGTGACCGCATCATCATCCAGGTTCTTTTGCATCCACAGGGCCTGGGCAATGACGCCGAATCCGAAACCGTCCTCATGCAGGTTATTGACCATGACCGGATCCAGCCCAAAGAAGTCGGCCAGGATCGCAGCAATGGGGTTGACATCCACGGTCTCCTCGGGGAGCACCATCGCGGGATCGATCGTCACCGGCGGCAGGCCAGTCTGGTCCACCACCGTGACCTGCTGGGTGGCCGGATCCACTGTGACCAGGCCAAGCTGGACCGCATTATCCAGGCTGATTCGGACAGTCTGAGTCTGTCCCATATTATCCAGGGTCACCAGTACAGTTGTAACAACACCATTTGCATCCGTTTCGGGGACAACACTTGTGACCGTACCTGTAAGTGTCGTTGTGTCCTGTGCAGACGGAGCTGCGAATGCCGTACCCACCTGGGCAAACAAGACAGCAAGAACCAGTAAAATTCCTGTCAGTAGTCTGGCTTTCATGGTTTTCACTCCTTTCTTAACCTAAAATCATTCTACCTAAAACATCCCTCATTCTGACTTACAGCGATGCAAGCGTGACCTTTCTACTAATTTGAAAAATTGTCTGATCCGGTCTTGCTGCGGGCGCGATAATATTTATAAAAATATTGGCTGGACGAATGTTTGAATTGAAACGTTGGGGAATAGGATGTGAGTCATGTCTGTTGAGCACATTCATAATGACAGGACGTCTTGACCGGCAAAAGGGTACGCCTCATTCCTTGAAACAGAGTACCCTGTCATATCTTCGATTCATTCACTTGAGAAAGGCTGTCTCAATTCAATTAATTTTTGTATTGAAAGGTTGAAGAAATCTCTGTAAAAGGATGGATGAAAGATAAGTTTTTCTGAATAACAAATCAAC
>JBLNAU010000315.1:0-4264 GCA_050259515.1 Syntrophothermus sp. | reverse complement strand
AGCCTGGATTCCCCATTCCCCGGAATGGGGATTTTTCATTCGGCGTTTTGAGACATTTTTGAGAGCCCGGTTGTACAGTGTGCATATCAATTTGTTTCTGAAGGGATATAACGATTTTGCTTTTTGAAGAAAGGAGGAACACACTATGAACTTCAAAAAGGCTTCTCTGCTCCTGCTGGTGTTGATCCTGGTCACCGGGTTGGCGGTCGTTTCGACCCGGGATGTCCAGGCTCAAGATGCCGGTTGTGACCTGCTGCGCCCGGGCATGACATTAAGCGCGGATTGCGATGAGATTTTCTTCGTCTGGGGCTGGGCTGCCATGACACCCGGGCAGGTGAATGAGTTTCTAAAGGGGACCCGGGATACACTCACTCTCCGGGACGAGGTAGGTAATCTTCTCAAGGTGATTAGCCCCAGAGATATCGCTATAACCTGGAGCGAGGCCTACCCGATCGATCCGGCGGACCTGGGTGTGCAGTGCGGCATGCCTAAGGCCTGGGAGACGGATTCCGTTGTTTCCCTGGGGTCCCTGCGGCCGGGCAAATATACCCTCACCATCGAAAGAACCTTCCTTCATCCTGTTACCGATGGCTTCAATGCCTGTTGGATGGAAGGCTTTAAGCTCCCGGTCAGCCTGTATTTCGGAAGCGGCAGTATCACCGCAGACTTCGAAATTGAGTAAGGGGAAAGCAGGGGGTGTCCAATTGTGAGAAGGCATGAGGTGTTCTGCACGGTTTGAGCACCTCATGCCCTGGGGGAGCCTGAGAGGCTGAGTATGGAAAACTATCCCAGGGCTAATGGCAGTACGTTCATTATCCGCATCTGGCTGGAATGGTCGGAGAGTGGCTCCTGCTGGCGCGGCCAGATCGAGCATATACAAAGCAGGCAAAAGAGCGCCTTTTTGAACCTTGAGGAAATGGGTGGTTTCATCCAAAATTTTGTAGCGATCCCTGCAGGCAGGAACGATCCTGTAAAGGGAGGCAGCCTCCCAAAAACATTCATAGGCTAATCTGTGTTTTGCTTAAGACCCTAGGAGATGCAATATGAAAAGAAAAATGATATTTTTACTGCTGGTCGTCACCGCTCTGCTCCTGTTTTCGACCGTCCCGGCCGGGGCAGAAGCCGGTCGCACACCGGTCAACGCCGTTGAGTATGTATGTATGAATACACCCGGCAGCGTTTGGATGGAGGGGAATGTATATCACGTCCGGGGGCAGGTGAACGAAAATGTGGTCATGATGGATGGTCAGGTGTGGGGAGTGAATACTGCGTCCATTAATTTCGACTACAACCTGAAGACCGGGCAGCTTGTCATCCATGGCAGGGCTGACTTTGTTCCGCTGGGTGTACAGGGCGGATATGCGGGTGTTGGGTTCTTCCGTGTAATGGGAGCAGGAAGCCAACCCATGATTGGTATTTCGGTATTTCAGGGATACGGGGATCTCGCCGGACAATCCGTTCACCTGGCGGATATGGTTACGCTGGGACCCACGGACCCGAATGGGAATGCCTACTGCGCGGGGCATGGACAGTACTTCGATACCACCCTCTGGAATGGATATATTCTCGATTCAGACAGCTAGTGCCGCAACTTCCTTAAGCTGTAGGGTCTCGAGCTTATTTTGAAGGTGCATTACCAATATTAGCCCTCCAATTTAAGCTTGTTGCGGTACTCTAGTAAAAGCTCCTTCAACGGGCCGAGACGCTAAAGAGAGCCGCGGCCCGTTTGCCTGATTCACAACGCCAAACGATCAAGCATCCCAGGGCGCAACTCCCTGGCCACTGCCGCCTCGGAGCGACCCGTCAATGGTTTCCTTTAAATCGGGCAGAACTTCCGCTGTCGCCGCCAGCAGACCGAAACAGCCGGCGATCATCATATCACCGAAGGGAGTGGCAAAATAGGGGCGCAGGGCGCTAGCATTTTCGATTGAGGATTGTTGATTGAAGAGGCTGCGCCTCGGGCCGGTGACCACTACATCGAAACCATCCTGTCCAAATTCAAATACTTCCTTCGAATACATCAATGCGCCGTGGCCCATGTCATCGAATACATCCTGGTGTTTCAAGGATCCATCCGCCAGCTTGTGGATCAAGCCTTCCAGCTTGGACAGGTTGATTTCCCCGGTATGATGCTCGAAAACGCCTTCAATGCCTTTTTCACCAAGGCGAAATGCCAAAGTATGGAAATTGCCAACGTTGCAAATGATTTTCTGTTGGCGTAAGGAGACCACGGGATCGAAATTTGCACCCAGCACGGCAGCCGGGGCGGTATCCATGACCACCAGCGGGCAGGGCAGCTCACCGGCCGAATCCGCAACGGATTGCAGGCGGGTCATGATTTTAGGAATATCGGTTGAACGATAGGCAAAAGCGGAGAGTGAATTCTTCGCCCGGATGCGCTCATCCAGATAATCGAATCGAAACTGCCTGTCTGATACACCGGCAGGCGCATCCCCATGATCGAAGACTGCAACTGCGATAGCCCCTACATTTTTTAGTGAAACACCATAATCGGCGAAGGTCTTTGAGATCAGGGCGAAATCAAAATCCCTTAACTCAAGACTTTCGACGCTGGCGCTTATACTTCCAACTTTATCCTCTCCAATGATCCTGATCCCAAGCGCCGCCACTTTGTCCAGCTCATCATTGATGGTCGTTGCGGCTGAGGGCGTCATATAAACCGGGATTCCTGACCGGGCATATTCCTCAATTGCCCAGGCGGAAGGCCCGCCTCCCATTTGATGGCCGGTAAGAAGAATGGGTGTTCGTTTAGGAAGCGCCTGCTTGAGGCGGCGATGCACCATCATGGTGGGAGAGGGCAGGACGAGCTTGAACCCATTCTCAATATCGAGATTCGAATCGTACAGGAAGATATCCTGTGTGCCGGTGCCGATGTCCACGGTTAAGATTTTCATACCTGCTTTTACCAATATGCAAGCTGTTGGTTGAGTCCCTACACTTCGATCCCGAGCCAGGTGCGGATCAGATATCCTATGATAAATGAAAAAGTTGCCACACCCAGGCTGAGGCCTGCCATCTCGAGGAATCGCTCGCGGAATGGCTCCCCCTTTGCCACCGAGATGTAGTAATTGAAAACAGCAATAATGATCACGGCTGTCACCAGTGTGATGGCAAGATCAAGAATGTAGTTTTCGAATAAGAGATAAGGCAGGACAAGCAGTGCCACGGTAATGATGTAAGCGATCCCGGTATAGATCGCGGCGCGCACGGGCTGCTTGGTTGTTTCCTCTGAACGGGTGGAGAGATATTCACTTGCCGCCATGGACATGGAGGCAGCGATCCCGGTAATGAGACCTGAGAGTGCGATCAGCTTTACGTTCTGCAGGGCAAGCGTCAGCCCCGCGAGCGCGCCGGTTAATTCCACCAGGGCATCATTGAGACCGAGCACCACCGATCCTGCATATTGCAGCCGCTCCTCATCCAGCATGCCGATGAGACGCTCCTCATGAGCATCCTCCTCCTGCATAAATTTTTCAGCTTCGGGGATATCCTTGGCCACCGCTGCATAACTCTCCTGCGCGGCTTCCTCGCCCTGCTCCATCAACTTGATGCCAAAAGTAAAACCAAACACGAGGCTGATGAAATAGTAAAGCCAGACAATGGACCAACGCGGCTCCACATCCTGCTGGGTGTATTTTTTCCAGCCGTTATAGTGACGGAGCTCATCCTGAGCGATCTGCTCGATGACTTTTGCGTTTTCAGGGGAGCTGATTTTTTTGGCCAGACGGTTGTAGATGTGATGCTCGGTGATCTCGGTGCGCTGAAATCCCAATACTCTGTTGTGAACTTCCTTTGTTAATTGCATGACAAGTTCCTTGGACCAGATAATTTGCCTGAGAGGTCACTTCCACAGAAGAAAACAAAAACCTGCTCTCCCAAAATTTGGGGAGTTAACATACTTTCTTTAACCAGATACCGGCTGCCAGACCATCCAAAAACTCCGGCATTGTGTCGGCCAGCCGATCGTGATGGAAGCGCGCCATATAATCGTTGAAAAAGGAAACCTCGAAGCAGGAATTGAATTCCAGGAAGGCTCTCAACAGGTAAATCTCGTTCCAGGCTGCTCCCACATTCAGCAGCCAATCCTTTGGGTACTCAAATGGATAGAAGACATCGTGGAAATGGATGTAGACTCCCGGCTTCAGCACCGGCAGGATCTTAAAGAAAATCATATTCACGTCGCTGTCACATTTACTGACATGGGTGGAATCAAAGAATGCAATATCATTGGGTTCAAGCTTGG
>JBLNAU010000314.1:0-14226 GCA_050259515.1 Syntrophothermus sp. | reverse complement strand
CGTGCTCCCATGGTACCCCATCGATCCAGCGCGCCAGTGGGTTCGGCTCATAGCCGCCGATCACCAGGCCGCCCTGTTCCTCGCGCATGTACACCAGGTTATCGGGATCGCGCAAGCAGGGCGTGTTCTTGGGGAACTCGTGCCCGGTCACCGCCTTGACCGCGATATGTTGGTGGTCCACCGGCGTGGTCGGCAGGTAGACGCCAACCATCGCGGCGATGCGCGGCGCCCAAAGACCGGCTGCATTTACCACCAGGCTGGTTTTGATTGAGCCTTTGTTCGTGATCACCTTCTGGATCTCGCCCCTGGGAGAAAGCTCCAGCCCGGTGACACGCGTCCCGGTGTGAACCGCCACGCCCATCTCGCGGATGACCCGGGCCATGCCGGTGGTGGTCCCATACGGGTCCAGATGGCCATCGCGCGGCAGATAGATCGCGCCGTAGAGATCCCTGTCGCTGAGCTGAGGCATGATCTTCAAAGCCTCCGCTGGTGAGATGATCTCAACCTCCATGCCGATGGCCCTGGCCTTGCTGACGCTGCGCTCCAGCTCCTTGAGCTGTTCCTTACTGGAGGCGATCCGCAGGCTTCCGACATGGTTGAACAGTCCCAGCTCGCTGTACAGCTCGATGGAATATTTCCTGAACTGCAGCATGGTCTTGGAGGTGGCGAACTGGGTCACCACCCCGGCTGCATGCGATGACTCGCCGCTGGCGATCTCCCCTTTTTCGAGCAGGACAATATCCTTCTTTCCCATCTTCGAGAGATGGTAGGCGATGTTGACCCCATAGATGCCCCCGCCGATGATGACGATTTCTGCTTGATCCTTCATTGATTCACCTGTTCACAGATTTGGAAATGTTTCGTTCGCAAGATAACCGATTCTCCCGCAGTAGGACTGCGGGAGAACACGGTGCTGAACACCTAAAATAATGAAGTTGAATACCGGTGGCTGCCACGGCGTTACAAATGGAAGAGGTACATCCTTATTTGTTCGCTTCAAGCAGGATTGGCGAACCCGTCGCCGGTACGACCGGATTCAGTTCCTGCTCCGCCGGGCCGAGGATCAAAACAGCCTCCTTCGAACAGGTGACCTGATCGACCTCGCCGACCCTGGGCAATTCAAGGAACGGGTTGTTGAACGTATCCATGTTGAACTTTGTATTGCCGATCGACACCCGGATGCGCACCACCGACCCCAGGAAGGTGATGTTTTCAATGCGGCAATCCAATACATTGGCCTTTTTCCCATCGGCTGCGAAGCTGAAGCGCTCGGGGCGGATGGCGATCAGGACCTTGTCACCGCGGGTCAGGCCATTCATCTTCTCCGCAGAGACAAGCTCCTCACCTTCCAGGCTGAGCAGGCCCCGTTCCGGATCCTTGATCTCGGCGACGGCCGTATTCAGCGAGCCGACAAAATTCGCCACAAACTGTGTCTGCGGGAAGTTGTAGATCTCAAAGGGAGTACCGACCTGTTCGACACGCCCGCCGTACATCACCACCACGCGGTCCGAGATGGAAAGCGCCTCCTCCTGGTCGTGGGTCACGAAAATGGCCGTGATCCCCAGCCGTTTCTGGATGGCGCGGATCTCCGCCCGCAGCTGGACGCGGATCTTGGCATCCAGGGCCGAGAGGGGCTCGTCGAGCAGCAGCACATCGGGATGGGTCGCCAGGGCACGCGCCAGGGCCACGCGCTGTTGCTGTCCGCCAGAAAGCTGATAGGGATATTTGTTGACATGTTCCTCAAGCCGGATCAGGCTGATCATCTCCTCCACGCGCTTCCTGATGGCCTCACCCGATTCCTTGCGGATCTTCAGACCAAAGCCGATGTTCTGGGCCACGGTCATGTTGGGGAACAGGGCATAAGCCTGGAAGATCATGCCCACATTGCGCTGGTTGGGCGGCTGGTTGGTGATATCCTTGCCACCCAGGATCACCTGGCCCGAAGTGGGGATCTCAAACCCGGCCACCATACGCAGGGTGGTGGTTTTTCCGCAGCCGGAGGGGCCCAGGAAGGAAACAAACTCACCCTTATCGATGTCGAGGTTGAAATTCTCCACCACCACCGTACTGCCGAACTGCTTTGAGATTTTCGATAGAGTTAGGTATGCCATGACCGTTTGTCTCTCTTCTTTAAGTTAGTGTGCGCCAGCCAGATTCGCCTGCTGGCCGCGGCCGATAAACTGCAGGATGCCCAGCGACAGCCAGGTCAGCCCAAAGCTGATGACCGCCAGGGCGGCCGGCTCATACGCTCTGTTCTGGATTAAGACAGCCATGTAGGGCGCAAACGCCGGTTTGACCAGGTACTGCGCCAGGATGTACTCACCCATCACAATGGCGAAGCTCAGGAACGCCCCGCTCAGGATGGCAATGCGAATATTGGGCAGGATGATCCGGAAGAGGATCGTGCCCCACCCGGCGCCCAGGCTTTGGGCGGCTTCCGTCAGCGTCTCCACATCGATGGCGCGCAGACCGGTATCCACCGCCCGGTACATGTAGGGCATGGATAGGATGGTATAGCCGGCGATCAACACGGCCGGGCTGTCCACGATCAGCAGCGGCGGCTGGCTGTAGGTCCTGACCAGGCCAAACACATATACAATACCTGGGATCACAAACGGCAGCAGGGTAATAAACTCAATGATCGATCGATACTTCGGGGCTCTCAGCCGCACCCAGTAGGCTGTGGGAACAAAGATCAGAATCCCAACCGCGATCGAGAAAAGTGCCCACATGATGGATGCGGTAAAGCTGGTGATGAACTTTGGATCTGCGAAGAGGTTCTGGTACGCTCTGAAGCTCAGATGCCCGAGCTCTGCCCGCAGCGAGAACATGAATGTTGCCACCAGGGGCAGGAAGAAGTACAGGATGCCCAGGATCATCACGAACCAGGCCCAGGGAGCACCAAAGCGGCTTTTTTTCATTTCAGCCACCTTTCCGTTCGTCGCTGGAGGATGGTATAGCCGGCGATGGCGAACGCCATGACAAACACCATTCCCAGTGCCAGGGCATATCCCAGGCCGGGGTCACCCAGCACGTCGCCGCGCAGCTGGGAACCGATCACGATGGTCACCAGGTTGATCTGTCCGCCGGTCAGGGCCTGCGCCGTTGCAAAAGCGCCGAAGGCATTCCCGAAGAGCAGGATCATCGTCCCCAACAGGGAAGGAAGCAGGATGGGCAGGGCCACATAGCGCCAATACTGGAAAGAGGTGGCTCCCAGGTTTTCAGAGGCTTCCAGCCATTCCCTGCGCATGCCATCGATCGCCGGTGAAATGATCAACACCATCAACGGGAACTGGAAATACATGTACACCAGGCTCAGCCCCACGAAGTTGTAAAGGGTAAAGCCATGGAAGTACGGATTGAAGCCCATCGATCGCAGCCAGGCGGTCATCATACCGGTCGGGCTGAGCAGAGCGATGAACGCAAATGCCAGCGGCACACCGGCAAAGTTGGAGGCCACCCCACAGAACGTCATCAGGCTCCCGCGCATAAAGCGAGGCAGCCCGCCCCGGATGGCGGCGTAGGCAAGCAGGAAACCGAAGATGCCTCCCCCTACCGACGTGATGAGGCTGAGCTTGATGCTGATCCAGTAGGCGTTGATCAGCGCAGGCGTATGAAGGAGTGTTACAAAATTCTGGAGGGTGAATGAATGTGTCTTAGCATCCTGGAAACTGCGAACAACGATCGTCGATGAGGGGTAGAGAAGGAACAAAAAAGTGAACAGGAAGAAAGGCACAAGGCCGACCCATGTCCAGGAACGTCTATGTGTGGAAGCAGGACGCGCTGTGAGCGCGTCCTGCTTGGCAATACTTGTAGCGGTCACGGCAGCTTACGGAGCCGGTGTTGGGATTTCGACGCCGACGGTCCCCATCCAGTTGTCGCCGATCAGCTTGCGGGCGGCAGCGAGCTGGTCAGGGCTCGGGGCAACCGCAGAGGAGTAGGCGCTGGATTTGGGCAGCTTGGCCTGCAGATCGGCCGGGATTACGCCGCGCTTCTCCATGTCCGCCTGGTTGACGCCATGAGCGTAACCCTTCATCCATGCCATCTGGCCTTCGTCGGAGTGGAGGATTTCCATCCAAAGCTTGGCGCAGTTGGGATGCGGAGCATAGGCGCTGATACCCTGGACGTACAGGCTGGCGATGGTCGGTGAGGGATAGGTCACCTCGATCGGCGGGTTGCCGTTGAAGGTGTCGCGGTCGCCGAAGGCCAGGTAGTCCCAGGCCAGAACGATGGGCGTAGCGCCCTGGGCAACCGTACCGGCTTTGGCGATCACCGGAACGAAGTTACCGGCATCGTTCAGTTTCTTGAAGAAATCCAGGCCGGGCTGGGCGTTATCGAGCGAGCCGCCATTCGCAAGCGCCGCAGCGAAAACGGATTGCTGCGCCTGGTTGGAGCTCAGTGGAGAGCCGGTCAGAGCAACCTGGCCCTTGTATTCCGGCTTGAGCAGGTCTTCCCAGTTCTTCGGGGGGTTCTTGACGGCGGCGGTGTTGGTCTCGAGGGCCATCACGCCGTAGTATCCGCCGGTCCAGAAGCCATCGGGATCCTTGGCAGGCAGTCCCAGGATGGTATCGGGGATTTTGTCCCAGGTCGAGACCTTGTAGGCCTGTACCTGGCCGGCTTCCTTGGCCTGCGGTCCATAGGCGTAACCGACATCGATGATATCTGGGGACTGCGGGCCCTTGTTGCCCTTATTGGCATCGATGGCCGCCAGCTCATCGGCAGAGCCGGCATTTTCATCCAGCGAGTTGATCTTGACACCTGAGACATCTTCGAACAGCTTGAAAATTTCCCCGTAGTTTGCCCAGTTGGCAGGTGTGGCGATGATGGTTACCATCCCTTCCTGTTTACAGGCTTTGACAAGTGGATCTATGACCGAAGCGGGTACACTGAGCTTCGCACCTCCTCCACCACTTGCGGCAGGCGTGGCTGCCTTGGGCGCACATCCAGCGAGCATTGCGAGTACCAGCAGTAGCGAAAACACTGAAAACAACAACCTTCTGGTCTTCATACTCTTCTCCTTGTGATTAGGGTTGTGAGCGCCGTTCGCTCTCTCCATTTTTGATTATATACCTAACATATCGAACAGGGGTAACCAGTTGTTTAATTTTGTTTATCGGTCTACTTCCTCCACCTCCTCATACCAGCGGACACGCGTCCCTACTTTATCACGCATCTGCCAGGCCAGGGTCCTGGGCATGGCATCCAGTGCCGCATTGATTTCTTTGATGCGCCCCAGGATCACCCCTCTCTCCATATCCGTCAGGTTTAACTTCTCATCCCGCACGACCTCCTCCACCCGCTTCAGATTGATGGAAGTGGTCTTGTACAGGCCCCAGTCCTGCCCGCATAGCTTGGCGATGTAATCCAGGTTGATCCTGCCGGCATCCTCATGGCCTGTTTCATTATAGAGAAGGATGGAGGCAATATCAAGAGCATCCTTGTGGTTGAGCTGCACGATCTGGGCCTTGGATAAAAGCAGGTCGGCCAGCGGTACCGTGACCGGGTCCAGGTGCAGACGGTCGCTCATCGGCAGTTTATGGCACATCTCGAACTGCCCTACAAAGACATCCACGTGGCGCTCGCTGTTGGGGTCCTGGTAGATCTGGCGCTTGGCTCCGTTCAGCAGGTTAAACCGGCGGTTGGATTCATAACCCATATCGGAGAAAAAAGGTTCGATTTTTTTACGGTCGGGATCGGCGACCACAAAATCCAGGTCGCGGTATTCGCGGCTGAAGAATCTTTGGAAATCCCCGCTCCTGACCCGGACTGCCAATCCACCGATCGCCCGCAGAAGAATGGAATTCGCGCCTGCTGATTCGATCAGCCGGTTCATTTCATCAAGGATGTCAGGTAGAATTGGCATAGGAGTATGATATAGGAATTCGATAAACTCTATCTTTTATAGCCTTCGATTTTATCGCTAAACCTACAAACCGAAGGTAGTTTTTTTCATGCGTTCTTCATGCATTCCGCAAGCGGACCATCACGAAGAAGAGGAGAATGACAATGACCCAGACCATCAACTACCTGATGCACCACGAGCTGATCACCTGCCTGCCGGCCACCTCGCTGGGCCAGGTCGCCGCCCTGCTCAACCAGCATCACATCCATGCACTCGTGGTGGCGAACCATGCCGGCGAACCTCTTGGCATCATCTCCGATTTCGACCTGCTGGCCGCCGAATGGCTTTCGGTGGATGAGGAAAGCCTGAACACCATGCGAAAGATGACCGCCGGGGACCTGATGACCTCTCCGATCGCCTCCATGGACATCGACACGCCGGTGCAGGAGGCTGCCAGGCGCATGGCAGACAGGGATATCCACCGCATGCTGGTTACGGATCATGACCGGCCCATCGGCATCATTTCCATCTCCGATTTTGTGGCCGGCATCGCCGAGCAGGAACCGCTCAAGCGTGAAACGGTGGGCGATGTCATGTCGGACACCTTCCTGGTCTGCCGGGAGAATACCCCGGTCCTCTCGGCTGCACGCACCATGAGCCAGGCCGGATGGCGTTCGATCATTGTTGTTAATTCCGGGGGAAAGCCCCAGGGCCTGCTCGCAGGCCGCGATCTGTTGCGCCTGGCCGGCAGTCCCGTGGACGAAAGCCTGGTCGTCAGCCAATTCATGAACCGGAACCTGATCACCACTGACATCAATTCCAGCCTGCAGCAGGCTGCCGACCTGATGATCCAAAATCACCGCCACCGTGTGATCGTGGTCGACAAGGACGATCCCGAAAGCTTCCCGCTGGGCGTGATCTCCTCCATGGATATCGTCGCCGCCATGGCTAGGCACGACTCGATCTGGCAAAGATAGGTTGATCCACTGCATTCAAACAGGGACAGAGGTGAAAGCTTCTGTCCCTGTTTTTGCTTCTCTTGGATCTGCACAAGACCTTATGGACCCGCGTTCCCACCGCCGGGGACGGCGGCTTGAGCCATGGAACTACTCCACGGGGATCTCCGAATGGATCTTGTTCAGGTCAATGCCTTCCCGCCGGCGAGCTGCCTTGAAACCGAAATAGATCACGGCGGCAAGCACGTAATTGGCGAGCATATAGATCACGGAGGTGGTGTTCTTGAGGCCAATGCCATACAAGGCGTTCGGGTCGAACAGCCACTGGTATAGGAGGAAGACCAGGAACCCGCCAAAGATGACACCCGCCACGGTGATCAGCGGGATGCCGAGCACCTTGTACTTGGAGATCGGCGAGGCGTTGTAGAGGTCCGGCTTGACATACGGGAGCAGGATCGCAGAAATGGTCGTGCCCAGGTAGGTGACCGCAATGACCAGCGTGGAACACAGAGTCAGCGATTGGAAGTTGGCGATATTGTACGAGAACATATAGGCCACCACGATCGACGGCACCACCATCAGCAGCAGGGCATAGATCGGTGTCCCGGTGCGGTCGTCCACCTCGGCGACCTTCTCGGGCAGCAGGCGGTCGAAGGCCGCGGCAAAGATCACGCGCGTCGAGGAGAGGAACACCGTCCCGCTCCAGCCGAACCACCAAAGGCTCATCAGGGCGATCACCAGGAACTGCAGCACCCGGCTCGAGGTCAGGAACGAGGCGAAGAGTGCCGGGTACGGCCAGACCGGGAATGCAGGCGCATCCGTGCTGTAGCCCCAGACGTAGTTCCACCAGGCGGCCCCCGAGTCGACATAGAAGCTCCAGCCGATGGTTTTCCCGATCCCATACAGCAGCAGCATGCCCAGCAGCGTGGTCACCAGCAGCGCGGTTCCCATGCCGGTGATGTTGCGCTTGAAATCGGTGGCGCCGCGCACCTCACCGTAGAGGGTCGCGCCCCAGTTCGGCCACAGGTTGAAGAAGACCAGGTAGGGAATCGTCAGCATGATCAACCCCAGCCCGCCGCCCATCAGGGGCAGGGTCGCGCCGGCAGTGGTTCCCAGCCCCACGGTCGCATCGTAGGCGCCGGGCTGGGCCCCGAACATCTTGACCGCGTTGGTTTCGTATCCCGCTTTGAACGCCTCCTGCGAGCCGGTCAGCAGCAATACGATCACCAGGAACAGCCCGATCATGCCTCCATAAAAGGAGACCTTCTGGATGCGGGCATAGGTCTTCATGCCCAGGGCAATGAAGAGACTGACGATCGCCAGTGTGATCAGCGAGGCAACGAACGAGCCGTTCTGCGTGCTCGCGAACCAGAGCGCAGTATCCTTCGCCCCCAGCACGCCGAGCAGCGGCACCAGCACAATGTGACGGAACATATCCCCGTAGAGCGGCACCCACAGCCAGAGGATGAACCACCAC
Organism: Syntrophothermus sp.; assembly: GCA_050259515.1. Taxonomy (GTDB): domain Bacteria; phylum Chloroflexota; class Anaerolineae; order Anaerolineales; family Villigracilaceae; genus Defluviilinea. The sequence goes on along the minus strand of JBLNAU010000314.1, from coordinate 5,951 downwards.
CCGGTGACCGCCAGGATAAAGCCGACCGCACCTCCCAGGATCCGGCTTTGCCAGACGTAATCTCCACCCGAGCGGGGCATGACGGCGATCAGGGCGGCGTACACCACCACCTCAAAGAAGATGAACAGGGCGCTGACGATCAAGGCCGGGATCAATCCGCCCCCAAAATAGTACATCTGGCTGAAGCTGTACAATCCGAGCGTGATCAGGTTGATGGAAAACAACGCGTAGATGAACGCGTCGAAGACCGACCAGGAACGAACCAGGCCGGTCGCCTTGCGGACGAACAAATTGGTCATGGCACTCTTCTCCTTTGGAAATGGCACCGTGCCGCATAATTCATCCAGGTACCAGGCGAATTATGTGACAAGCGGCAAAACGTGCTCTGAGTTCTCACATCTCATAACACGCGAACGACACGAGAGTTATCATCCAGTCGTCAGCACGTAATTTTCCACTTTGTTTTTGCCAAGTTTCACAATTGCGCCCAGGAGTGTCCCCTGTTCATACATCGATCCGGGATTAATACATAGGGTCTTACCGATACGGGTGGCGCCGCGTCCCTCGTGGATATGCCCATGCAGGCCGAGGAGCGGCTGGCTCTTTTCGATCGCCTTGCGCAGGGCGGTGGAGCCCACCGGCTTGAGGGCCTGTCCCGCCAGGACGGGACGCAGGTTCTTATCCAGCTCGGGAGCTTCGTCGAGTCCCGATTTATACGGCGGCACGTGGATGTTGAACACGGCGTTGCGCGGGTCCTTGAGATTGCAGATCATGGCCTCATAGCGGACCGCAAGCTGGTCCTCGTCCTCTTCGCGGTGCGTATCCCAAGGCGTCCGGTTCGACCATCCGGAAGCGATCATCTCATGATGCGAATCCAGGGAGGTGATCTGGCCTTCGACCAGCAACACATGCCTGCTGCTGCGGATGATCTCGTCCACTTCGTCCATGTCGTCATTGCCGGGTGAGCAGTAGACCTGCAGGCCGGTGCCTTCCAGTTTTTTATCCGCCAGGTCCATCCACTGCTGGACAACCCTCAGCACCTGGTCCGAAAAGATCTTGTTAACCTGCTCGGGCCGGGTTTCCAGAATCTGCAGCTCATCCGGGTTGGTGACATAGGGATAATATCCGCGGCTGCGGATGCGCTTGACCATCTCCTTCATCTCGTCGTCGTTCGAGATGCTGAATTCTTGTTCGAGCAGAGTGACCTTGTAGTTATCGCCGCCCTGGTGAACGATCGGCACGACCGCCTTGCCGGTCATATCGCCCCCGAGAATTAAAACGTCCGCCTCATAGAACTTCCCCGCGTTGAGAAACTTGCTCCAGCAAATATCCGAGCCATGAATATCTGTAGCAAAGAAAATTTTCGTCACGCTCACATCCTTTGGCGAATGGTTTGTGGTGATAGGCTATTATAAAAGGGTTTGTAAAAAGGTGGGATGGAAAGGAAATTAAGAATGGCGTCCCTACTCGACCAACGAGGGGAGAACGGCCGGTTCTTATTTTCAACCGAATCTACCGATCACCCAATACACCCCCGCTGCCAGCAGTGCACTGGCCGGAATGGTGACCAGCCAGGACTTGACGATCTCCTCCGTCACGCTCCAGCGCACCTTGCTGGCCCGTTCGGCCGACCCCACCCCGACGATCGCCGAGCTGACCACCTGCGAGGTGCTGAGTGGCGCCCCCAGCAGCGAGGCGCCAAGGACGACGATCGTGGAGGTAAATTGCGTGGAAAAACTGTTCAAAGGCCGGATCTTGTAGAACTTTCCCCCGAGCGTCCGGATCATGCGCCAGCCTCCCAGGCTGGCCCCGACCGCCATCACGCCCGCGCTGGAGAAGATCACCCAGGCAGGCACGGCAAACCCCGGCAGGACTCCGGCGATCACCAAGCTCAGGACAATAACACCCATGGTCTTCTGGGCGTAGATGAGACGGGTGAGCACGAACCCAAGGAGAAAGCCGATCGCCGGGAAGGCGAACAGGGCGATCAACACCCGGCCCACCCCGCCCCAGAGGATCGCGCCCGGCCCGGCCCCCACCCAGGAGGCACCGATCAATCCTCCCAGCAGGGCATGCGTGGAGCTGCCGGGATATCCGAAATACCAAGTCAGGAGATTCCACCCGATGGCCCCCAGCAGCGCGGCCAGCATGACCGCCAATGTCAGGTCGGTCGCATGGACCACCTGGCCGGCCACGGTCTGCGCCACCACCACGCCGAACAGGAACGGGCCGACGAACTCGGAGATGGCGGCAATGTTGAGCGCGAGCCGCGGGCTGAAGGCGCGGGAGGAGATCATGGTCGCTACGATGTTGCTCACATCGCGCACGCCGTTGAGCAGGCCAAAAAGCAGGGCCAGGGCAATGACAATCATCAATTCTGGGGACATGGTCTCACCTGTCATCGCGAGGGGCGTACGTAGTGACGAAGCAATCTCCCATTTAACAGAGGAGTTCTATTGGATCAAGCAACTCCATTTAAGAGGAGGTCTCTTCAGTCTCCGCCCTCGCAATGGACATGGTTGTTAAGTCTTCTTCACCACGATATCCGCAATGATATTTCCCGCTTCATCGCCTCGATCGGCCGCGTTGGACAGATGGCGGTATACCTCCCGGAACTTCAACATCTCCACCACGTGATGGAGATCCTCCGGGCCCGAGAACAGATCGGCGATGGCCTCCCGATACACGCCCTCCACCCGGTTCTCGAGCGCCTTGGCTCGCTGGGCATGGTCGGTGGCCACGCTGGGATTTTTTTGCAGGCGCAGCACCGCCTGGTAGATCTCATAGGCCGCATCCTTGAGCAGAGTGGCAATTCGCAGCATATACGGCGTTGGCTTGACCTTGAGCACCACCATCTCGCTGACGGTGCTGTCCGCATAATCGATCACGTCGTCGATAGAGCGGGATAGCGCAAAGATATCCTCCCGGTCGAACGGGGTCACGAACGTGCGATTCAGCTCGTCGATCAGGATCCGGCGGATCTCGTCCGCCTCCTTTTCCTTCAGGGCCAGCTCCTCGGCGATCTCGGGAGTCTGGGTCTCCAGATACCTGACCAGCAGCTTGACGCCCTCGTAGGTAATGGACGCCTGCTGCTGGATCAATTTATGAAAGACTTCTTCGCGCTTCTTGAAAAATCCGAACATCTGGACCTCATCGGGGAGTGCCGTATTTATGTTGCAAAGGTTCCACTCCCTTGGGTCCGGATATCATACTACCCTCCTCCAGATTACGGCATGGAAGACGCGGGAATCCAGCCGGTATGCCTGGCCGGCTGGAGGAACCGGTATCCCGTTCGAATGGGCTAGAGATTTGCGGGCCCCCGATGCGGGGAGTGCGCTTCGTATTCCCGTACCGGCAGGAGACTGGCACAGGAATGGCTGCAGTACAACCTGCCTTCGGCCAGCACCCCGGCACCCAGGATCAGGCAGCCGCACTGGCTGCAGGTGGGCATGAGCCCCCGCATGGCACATTCAAAACTATCGAAGACATGCTTTTCTCCCCCCAAATGAACCTCAAAGCACCGATCCTGGTTTTTCCCGCACACTTCACAGCTTGCGTTCCCCTGCCCTCGATTCACTTTGCCCATACCTATCCTCATAAATGGAAATTGATCGTTGCGGGTTCCAGGAAACACATATTTCCAGGATCAGCAACCTCAGGAATTTACTTGCTTTTGCTTCTGGCTGTCTGCGCTTTCTTTATATTTTTACTGCGTGCCTTTTGCTGGGCGGTCGTCGGTTTCGACGATTCCGGGACATTCCGGCGTGGCTTGGCCTCGAAGCGATCGCCGCTCTTGTGGACCGGTTTCGATCGCAGCCTCTTGAGGAGATCCTTCACTTCCTGCGTATCGCCGACCAGGGTATTCCCTTCCACGTGGGCATCCTCCTTGCTGATCAGCCACTTGACTGTTGCCCACGATCCGCCCTCGCGCTTGCCGGCCACGCGCTGCAGATGGCCCGGGTCGCCAACATCCTGGGTGCGGAAGGTGGCAAAATCCTCATTCGGCCGCAGCTCCACGTGGTAATACTGTCCACGCCCGCCGCTGCCCGGCGCCTTGCGGGTCGAGCCCGATTTTGCGCCCCCGTTATTCTTTCCATCAGAATTGCTCTTTCGGCTGGTTGCCATGGCTGTCCATCTCCTTTCGTCTCTCGCGCCGGCGGATGTCAGTCCCGTACCACCGGTGTATTCGCATCGATATCCCTGCGGACGTCAGGTTCCGCATGATTTTTATAACGAGAGGAGATGTTAAACGTTACTCGGGTACTAGTCAAAGACGGATGGAGCGATGCCGATCATGGTGAGTTCATTACACATGCCTGCCGTAGTAGAGATGGCCCACCTCCCGGCCGTCGAAGTCGGCGACCCCCGGCAGAGAACCCCATTTTTCAAAGCCCATTTTCTCCAACAGGCGCAGGCTGGGCTCGTTCTCTTCCAATACGATCGCAATCAGGTGCCGGAGCTGCAGCCCGGGACAGGCCGCCAGCGCATGCTCGAGCAGGGCCGTCGCGATCCCCCGGCGCTGGAACGCGGAGGCGATATAGTAGCTGACCTCTGCCGTATGGCGGAATGCACCCCGCCCCGGCCGGTAGGCGCTCAGGCTGCACCAGCCTGCCACCTCTCCAGCCACCTCGGCCACAAAGATGGGATATTTCCCAGGCGTATGCTCCTGGAACCAGGCCGCCCGGTCTTCCACCCTCACCGGCTCCGTATCGCCTGTGGACCGCTTCGAAGGGATCGCCTGGTTGTAGATCGCCACAATTGCGGGAAGATCGTCCGGGTGTGCTGTTCGGATGAGGAAGTTTGTCTCTTTTGCCATAGGGGAACAATTGTATTTCAAGAGGGGGAAGTGAGTTAGAGTGTAGCGAATGGAGAGTAGAAGATTATAATGCTCGCCGCGGAGGAGGGTGATACAAAAGCAAGGGGGTGGAAGTCGATCATGTGTTATATCAGCCCGCTTCTGCGAGCTTCTTCAAGGATGAGAACGTTGCCACCCAGGTTGCCCGGCATGTCATAAGCATAGGCATCCAGCATAGCGAAGAGCGAGTAAAAATTGCCAGAAAAGACTCCCCCGTTCCCGGGGAGTCAGGGTAGGTGTTCTCCATGCTCTCAGAAATTGAACAGTTCATAGACTGGGTGCGGATTCGCAGCCCGCAGGCCAAAACCTGGCGGGACTACCGCTGCGACCTGGACCTGTTCGTCCGGATCATCGGCGATCCGAATGCGGGGGAGATCCAGCCCGGGGAGATCGACCGATTTGTCGGCCATCAGCTCGAGCAGGGGTGCAAGGCCAGTACGATCAATCGACGGCTGGCGGCAGTGGGTTCATTCTATAAATACCTGATCGCTGAAGGCAGGGCCGCGGCCAGCCCGGTGCTTCCCAAGCGGCACTGCCTCCGCCAGCCGCAGCGGCTGCCTCGCCCTGTCAGCGAGCAGGAGCTGCGTAGATTCTTCGGCGCCGTGGACGATGTGCGCGACCGGGCCATGTTCACCATGATGCTGCATTGTGGACTGCGCATTGGAGAAGTGTCTACGCTGCAAATGAAAGACCTGTATCTGGATGAGCTGCCCTCACGCCTGATCCTGCCAGGCAAAGGTGCACGCGAACGGACTGTATATCTGTCACAGCCCGCAGAGCAGGCCCTGCACGCCTGGCTGGCACAGCGGCCCGTCGTACGGGACGGGCATGTCTTCCTCAGCTACCAGCACAAAAGGATCTCCACCACCAGCATCAGCCTGCGCATCAAGCGGGTATGCCAGTCCAGCGGCGTTCACCTCACTGCCCACCGCCTGCGGCATACCTTTGCCGACCATTTGCTCTCGGCCGGCATGCCGATCACCTCCATCCAGGCTCTCATGGGACACCGCTTTGTCGAAACAACCCAGAATTATGCTGCGGCCAACGATAAACAGGTGCAGCTCGACTTCTACAAGGCTTGCAGCCAGCTCGACGG
>JBLNAU010000313.1:0-3490 GCA_050259515.1 Syntrophothermus sp. | reverse complement strand
ACCGCGTCCGCATTTCTCCATTCAGTTTCCTGAAGAGAGCGCCTCCACATCGCCTGCGATTCGGGGCGGACAAAAGTGTATTTACCAAAGCGCTCCAGCTTGAGTCCGTCACCGCTATCCAGCAGTGCATAGTCCTTCCAGCGTGATGACTCCAGAAACGTGAATTGGACAGGATTTATCATGGTGGTAGGAAATAAGGGTGAGTGGGAAAAATACACGCAACATCTTGCTTTTTCCACCCAAAGTTGTATAATGTGGTAAGAAGTGGTAGAAAATGGGAAGGACGCCGGTTGCGCCGGCGTTCGCCTGTTAAAAAGGAATTATAGCACAAATGTTCTTGGGTCAGTTCCAGCATAATCTCGATGACAAGGGCCGCCTGATGATACCGGCGCGCTATCGGGAACTGCTGGCTCCTGGCGCCTATATCACCCAGGGATTCGACAGATGCCTGATGGTGATGACCGATGATCACTTCCGACAGGTTTACGAACGCATCAATTCCATGAACCCGGCTGATGCCACCACCCGCCACCTGCGCCGTCTCATTCTTTCGAATGCCTACCAGGTGGAAGTGGACAAGGTCGGGCGCATCACGGTTCCGCAAAACCTGCGGGATTTCCTGGGCGTCCAGAGCGGTGAGCTCGTGGTCGCAGGCCAGGGCGATTACTTTGAAGTGTGGACTCCTGCAGACTGGCAGATGCAAATGGATCAACTGCAGGCCGCGGATGCCAACGAGCAGCGTTTTGCCACACTCGATCTTTCGAACCACGCGGTGTAATTAACGGCATCTGCCCTCAATTACGCGGCGATCATTATGGACGCACCGCATCAATCTGTACTTTACAAAGAGATTATACACGCGTTGCAACCCGTGAATGGCGGGCGTTACGTGGATGGCACATTGGGCGCGGGCGGCCATGCCCGCGGCATCATGGAGGCGTCTGCGCCAGATGGACAATTGCTGGGTCTCGATGTCGACCCGCAGGCGTTGGCGATCGCTCGTAAGACCTTGGCTCCTTACGAACATCGCATCCATCTGGCGCAAGCCTCCTATGCATCCTTATCAGATCAGCTGGCCGAGCTCGGCTGGGATGCCGTGGACGGGATCCTGCTCGACCTGGGTGCATCCTCCATGCAGTTCGATACGCCCGAGCGCGGTTTCTCCTTCATGCAGGATGCTCCGCTGGACATGCGCTTTGGTCCGCATATGGAACAGACCGCTGCCGATTTGGTGAACAGGTTATCAGAACGGGAACTGGCTGACCTGATCTACCAATACGGTGAAGAGCGGGACTCACGCAAAATCGCGCGAGCCATCGTGAAAGCGAGACCGGTTCATACGACCCGTGAGCTGGTTGCCGCCATCGAGTCCGTTTCTCCCCGCCGCGGTGATCGCCTTCACCCGGCAACCCGGACCTTCCAGGCGCTGCGCATTGCGGTGAACGAGGAGCTGGATTCGATCGAGGATGTTCTGCCGCAAGCAGTAGCGGCTCTCCGGCCCGGTGGAAGACTTGCTGTGATCTCCTTCCATTCGCTGGAGGACCGCATCGTCAAGGACTTCCTCCGTGAGCAGGGCCGGGACCAGGTCAACCCGCCCTATGAACGGATCTATGAAGTCGAACGCAAGGCAACGCTGAGAGAGGTAAATCGAAAACCCATCATGCCCTCGGAGGAAGAGATCCAAAGCAATCCGAGAGCGCGCAGTGCGAAGCTTCGCATTGCACAAAAATTATAGTAGGGGACGGCATCTGTCGTCCCGTACAACCAATATCGACCATCGCCCAAACTTAAAGGTCGTTATGCAGGCTACTCGAATTATCCATGCTTACAAACAGGCCCCCTGGCGGATTCAACGTCAGTGGGTAGGCGCGTTCCTGCTCGTTGTGATCGGGATCGCCATGATTGCCGCGCTCTTTCTGGATGTGACTGCCCGCGCCGCGGTTGCCGGCCGTGAGATCCAGGAATTGCGCTTTGAGATCATTTCCATCCAGAGAGCCAATGCGGATCTGGAGACACAGCTTGCCAAATCCACCTCCAGTGCGGAGATGGAGCGCCGTGCCCGCGCGCTCGGCTATCGCCCGGTGCTGCCCGGCGAGCTGGATTATGTGGCTGTGCCGGGTTTTGTCGCCCCAGAGCCGGCGCTGCTGCGCGCAGCCCAGGATGCCACCCTTCCAGAGGCCTCCCTTCCTTATGAGTATTCCGAGTCTCTGCTCGAGTGGCTCGATGGACGGATCAAATCAGGGGTCGGGCGCTAGATATGAGACAGCAGTATGCCATCCGTTCCCTGATCCTTGTGGCCTTCCTGGCGCTCGCCGGACTGGCCATTCCGGCCCAGATGATTCGCATCCAATACAGCGATCAGGCAAAGGTATTCCTGCTGCAGGGCGACCGTTATTCCGGGGAATTCCAGACCATCTATCCCGAACGCGGCGAGATCTACGACCGCAATGGACATTTACTGGCGGGCAACCGAACCGTCTATGAAGTGGGTGTGAGTCTCAAGGATGTGACCGACGCCCATGCCCTGGCCTACGCTCTGAGTAATTATCTGGGGCTTAGCCAGGACGATGTCTACAACAAGCTGGCCAATTCGCCCAAGACCTGGGAATATGTGGTCATCCAGGATTATGTAGGCGCCGAAACGGTCACCTCCCTGCAGGGGCTGGTCAGGCAGATGTCGGATGCCGGGGATGATCGCCTGAGCGGCCTGGCATTCAAGCCTCATTTTCAGCGCAGCTATCCCGAAGATTCACTGGCGTCCAACCTTCTCGGATTCGTCGCCCGGGACGGACGTGGCTATTTTGGCATCGAGGAAAAGTATAACGACCTGCTGGCCGGCAACCCCGTCCAGGTCTGGGTGCCGGGCGATCCGAACAAAGCCACGGAGATTCCCAAGGTTCCTGATGGCACGACCCTCGTTTTGACGATCGACCGCGACCTGCAGGCGAAAGTCGAATCCATCCTGGACGCGTCGCTCACCAAATACGGCGCCGAGCACGGTACCGTGATCGTCATGGATCCGCATAATGGAGAGATCCTGGCCATGGCTTCCTCCCCGCGCATGGATCTCAACAACTACAGCAATTATTTCAAGTTATACGACGATGGCAGTCAGTACAACCGCTCGATTGGCATGTCGTATGAACCCGGATCGGTTCTCAAAGTGCTGACCATGGCCGCAGCGCTGGACACCGGTACCGTCCGCCCGGAAACAACGTTCATGGATACGGGTGCGATCGAAGTGGGCGGCATCACCATCCGCAACTGGAACCGGGATGCCTGGGGCGAGCAAAATATGACCGGCTGCCTGCAGCATTCCTTGAATGTCTGCCTGGCCTGGGTTGCCACCCAGATGGGCATCCAGAATTTTTATAGTTATATGGAGCGTTTCGGGTTGGGCCACCCCACAGGCATCGACCTCTCCGGGGAAGCGGCTGGGCGGCTCAAGATCCCGGGCGATACGGACTGGTATCCCGTCGATCTGGGAACG
>JBLNAU010000312.1:0-2892 GCA_050259515.1 Syntrophothermus sp. | reverse complement strand
AAATGCGGCCGGGCAATTTACGGTTCTCAAAGGGGTTGACCTGACCATTAACCGCGGCCAGTTTGTTTCCATTGTTGGCAAGTCGGGCAGCGGAAAATCCACATTGCTTAATATGGTCACGGGCATCGACCATCCCACCAGCGGGAAGGTGGTCATCGGCGGTACAGATATTTATACCGGCGTGACCGAAAGCCAGCGCTCACGATGGCGTGGACGCCACCTGGGTATTGTGTTTCAATTCTTTCAACTGCTGCCGATGCTGACCCTGGTGGAGAACGTCATGCTCGCCATGGACTTTGCCGACCTGTATGATTTCGATGAGCGCCCGGGACGTGCCATGGAATTGCTCAGGATGGTGGGACTGGAAAAGTTTGCAAATAAACTGCCCACGCTTGTCTCCACGGGACAACAACAGCTTGCGGCGATCGCCCGCGCCCTGGCCTGTGACCCACCGCTTCTGGTGGCCGATGAGCCCACCGGCAACCTGGATACAAAATCGGCAAACACGATCATCGATTTGTTCGAACAGCTGGCGGCAGGCGGTAAAACGGTTGTCATGGTCACCCACGATCCATCGCTCACCTCACGAACGACCCGCAATATCATCATTGTGGATGGCGAGCTGGTGGATGAGACGGTGGCGCGCTGCCTGCCCAAACTGCGTCATCGTCACCTGTTGGAATTTACCAAACTCGCTGAGGAACGAACCTTTCCGGCAAACGAGACCATTCTTGCTCGCCATGCCCCCGTGGAGCATTTCTTTATGATCCGCAAAGGAGAAGTGGAAGTGGTTCTCCAGGATATGGCGAATCAAGAATTGGTCATTTCAAGCTTGAAACCGGGCGAATTCTTTGGCGAAATCGAACTAATGGGTGGTGGACGATCCATCGCCAATGTCAGGGCTGGCTCAGAGGAACCGGTTGAGCTTCTCGTAATCCCTCGCCAGGATTTTTTACGGGTCATCGATCAATCCCCGATTACCGCGGAAGCGATTGAAAAGGTTGTCCAGCAAAGGCTGGAAGAACACCGCACGGCAGATCCCCATAAAGTTGCCCCTTAATTTCTGAAAGTAATGTTTTTCAAATGAAACCTCGCTGGCGAAAAGTAATTCACGATCTTTATGATAACAAGGGGCGGACCCTGCTGGTGGTGTTCTCGATCGCAGTGGGGGTGTTCTCCATTGGCGTGATTGCAGGTGCTTATCAAATCATTTCAAATGATATGAGCGCTTCCTATGCTGCCAAAATTCCCGCCAACATTGAACTGCGGATGACGAATTTTGACGACGATGTGCTGGCTTCCATCCAGAACGAAAAGGGAGTGAAGGCCGCCGAGGCAAGGCGAATCTTTAATATGCGCGTTCGTGTTCCAGGCACCGAAAAATGGACGACTCTGGACATGACTGCCTTCCAGGATTTTAAGAAAAACTCGATCAACCTTCTGACACCGGTGGAAGGCCAGCCGGTCCCTGGAAAGCGCCAGATTGTGCTGGAAAAGGATGCCCTGGAAAAGCTCGATACCGGTGTGGGCGGAAAACTGGAGATCCAGCTTGCAGATGGATCGACCAAGATTTTGCCGGTTGTCGGAGTCGTGCAGGATACCGCGGCCGGGGCGGCAGATTTCCTCGCCTCGCCATATGGATATATCACGATGGAAACGCTGCCCTCTCTTGGCCAGCCCAGGCTGTATAACCGGGCCTATGCCACCGTTTCAGAAGGCGGAGACGATATCGGGCATATCCGGGAGGAGGGCGCTCAGCTCAAGGACAAGCTTGAGAATAATGGGACCATTGTCATTCGCTCCCGGTTTTCCGAATCCCACAAGCATCCGCTGGCGGATACGGTTAACGCCATTCTCGGCATTCTTCTGGCTCTCGGGATTCTGATCCTGTTCCTGTCAGGCTCGTTGATCGCGAACACGCTGAATGCCCTGCTCAATCAACATTTGCGCCACATCGGTGTGATCAAGCTGGTTGGCGGACAGAGGCGGCAGGTCTTCTTCATGTATTTCGCGCTCATCATGGCCTTTGCCATCCTGGCATTGCTCATTGCCGTGCCTCTGGGTGGGCAGGGCGCCTATGCACTTTCCCTCTTTATTGCCAACAAGTTGAATTTCAGCGTCCTTGGCTATCGCATCGTGCCGGCTGCGTTCGGGATCCAGATCCTGGTGGGGCTGCTGATTCCATTGATCGCCGGCCTCGCACCGGTGATCAACGGCTCAAAGATCACGGTGCTGAGCGCTCTCAGTGGCGAGGTGCCGGGGGACCCGAAAAAAGTTTCAGCAGATGGAGAGAACCGCCCCTCCTGGTTCGACCGGATGCAGGTCAGGATGACGCACCTCCTTGCCCGGAGGGGAATCCACATCCCGCGTCCTTTTGTCATTTCTCTGCGCAACACCTTCCGCCGAAAGCGGCGCCTGATCCTGACACTTTTTACCCTGACTATGGGGGGCGCCATCTTTATCGCCGTATTTTCTGTCCGTGCCACCCTGCATGAGTATATCGGTCAGATCGGCAAATACTTTGTGGCAGATGTTTCGCTGGATTTTGACCAGCCCTACCGCCTGAACGAAATCCAGCAGAAGGCCATGGAGATCGAAGGTGTCCAGCACGTGGAAGGCTGGCAGTTCCTCAGCGCGGACATGCTGGATCAAAAAGGGAATATGCTCGAATCCCTGAACCTCTTTGGCCCTCCGGCCAGGAGCGAGCTGATCGAGCCCATCATGGTGGAAGGCCGCTGGATCCAGCCTGGCGATGTCCGTAAAATGGCGCTGAGTGAGGGCGTCAGGAAATATTATCCGGACCTCCACGCAGGAGAGTATGTCAATATCAAGATCGATGGGCGTAATGAGCTTTGGCAGGTCGTCGGCCTGTTTAAGTTCGTAGACCGGGAA
>JBLNAU010000311.1:0-3606 GCA_050259515.1 Syntrophothermus sp. | reverse complement strand
GGTCCAGCCCGGGCGCTCTGCGTTAGTCGAATCGGACAGGAGCAGATCCACACCGCGCCGCGAGAACTCAGCAAGCTTCGCGTAGTCAGTAGGCCAGCCATCCACAGGGGTATGGTCGAATTTAAAGTCGCTCATGTGAACGACCAGACCGGCGGGGGTCGTGATCCCCAGGCCCACCGCGTCCGGGATTGAGTGACAGATGTGGAAGAGCTCCACTTTGAAGGGGCCGATCTCAATGGTCGAGCCCGCCTCGACGGTGTTCAGCATGGCTTTGCTGGCCGCGTTGTTGCGTGCCAGCTTGACCTCGATCAGTCCCATGGTCAGCGGAGTGCCGTAGACCGGTACGGGAATGTCGTGCAGGAGGTGATGGATCGCCCCAATATGGTCCTCGTGACCATGGGTAATGACAATCCCCACCACCTGGTTTGCCTTGCTGCGTAAATATTCATAATCAGGGATGATGTAATCGATCCCCAGCATATCGTTATGCGGGAACATGATGCCGGCGTCCACGACCAAAATCTTGTTTTGGAATTCGTAGGCAGTCATGTTCTTGCCAACTTCCCCAAGTCCACCCAGGGGAATGATCTTCAGTTTTCCATTCTTACTCAAGTTGTTAATCCTCACTTATTTAATAAGATAATTTCTCCGCCAACTGGCGGTTAAAGTTCAGTTTAATAAAAAAGACCCTCGCTGACTTGCTCGCGGGGGTGACACCGTCTATCACATGCGATTGTTCTCACCAAGTGCAGTAAACAAATGACGCCGTTGCGCCATGAAAGTCAAATCTATTGACCAAAAGTATAGCAGGGGAGAGGCGATTTGTAAAGCGAAGTCCCGCGCACTTAACATAACATTAACAAAACAGATTTACAGGATTATTTCGCATTCCTCTGCCGTTTTTGCCGTTCCATCATCAGGTTGAACTCGATCTGTTTTTGCTGGATCTGCTTGCGAATTTCCTGTTTCTTTGTCCCGTCTGTGACCGCCTCGTGCAGCTGCCTGAGCTCGGCGATCTCCTTCAAGAGCTGCACCTCCGGTGAGGTCATACCTGCATTTTTCAACATGGACTGGGCCAGGCGTACTTCTTCAGGCATCTCAAAATAGGAGCTCAGGTCGATCGGTTTTCCTTTGCCGGGCAGGTTATCGAACTCACCGCGTTCCTGGGCTTCCTTGATCAGAGCCTCCACGATCCTATCAAAAGACATTTTTCTTCTTCCTTCACACTTTCTGTCGCCGTATGCCTGGCGCATTTCCTTCCGGAGGATTTCTTAGTGGAACCGGTCCTGCAGAAGGAAACAAGAGACCTCTTTTTGCAGGCTGGCGATAACCATTACTCTCTCTTCCAGACAATTCGTCAGGCCAATATTTTACATCCAGGAGAGGGATTTTCGCGGTGATACAATCCAGGCGGAAAACACGGAGACTTGAAAATGCAAAAATCGCGCCTGCGTGCCCGTTACTTTTATATCCTGACCTTCTTTGGCCGGGCTATTATGAGCTTTATATACTGGGAGCTTTTTTTACCACGCATTGGCTTTCGAGCTCTCGTTCGCCGAACCCGTTCCAATCGGTCAAGAGACCTTGCAGCCCGTTTCCGGGCCATGGCGATCCATATGGGCGGCGTAATGATCAAGGTGGGACAGTTCCTTTCCTCCCGCCTGGATATCCTTCCTCCGGAAGTGACCGACGAGCTCTCCGGCCTGCAGGATGAAGTGCCGGCGGAGGATTTTGTCGCGATCCGCAGGCTGGCGGAGGCCGAGCTGGGCGCGCCCCTGGAGGGATTATTCGAGCGCTTCGACCCGCTCCCCATGGCTGCAGCCTCCCTCGGACAGGTCCACCGCGCCCGTCTGCTGGAAGCCGAGTCCCAGGCGGCAGGGTTCCAGGATGTCGTGGTAAAGATCCAGCGCCCGTTCATCGACCAGCTCATCGAAGTGGATTTCTCGGCCCTGCACCGCGTGGCGGGCTGGATCATGCATTACGAGCCGGTCCGCAAGCGGGTCAACCTGCCCGCGTTGGTGAAGGAGCTGGAGGACACGGTCCGGCAGGAGATCGATTACCTGGCCGAAGCGGGCAACGCCGAGATGTTCCAGAAAAACTTTGCCGGGCGAAAGCGTGTCCATGTGCCGCGCGTTGTGCGGACCCGCACCACGAAGCGGGTTCTCACCCTGGAGAATGTGTACGCCATCAAGATTACGGATTATGAGGCGATCACTGCCGCAGGCATCGACCGGGGCCAGGTGGCAAAGGTATTACTGGATACATACCTGAAGCAGATCTTCGAGGATGGCTTTTTCCACGCGGATCCGCACCCTGGCAATTTGTTCGTAACCCCCGTTCCTGCGACCGAGGAAAAGAAAGCCAGCTGGCGGCTGACTTTTGTGGACTTTGGAATGGTCGGGGTCGTCCCTGAAAATATCAGCGTAGGCTTGCGACAGATGCTCATCGGCGTAGGGACCCGGGACGCGTCCAAGGTGGTCGAGGCTTTTCAGACCCTGGACGTGCTGCTCCCGGGTGCAGACTTGAAGCTCATCCAGCAGGCCGAATCCCAGCTCTTTGACCGCTTCTGGGGCATGTCCATGAACGAGCTGCGCAGCGTGGACCATCGCGAGATGCAGCAGTTTGCCATGCAGTTCCGGGAGCTGATGTACGAGATGCCCTTCCAACTGCCTCATAATCTTTTGCTGCTGGGACGGACGGTCGCGATCCTGTCCGGCATGTGCACCGGGTTGGATCCCCAATTCAATCTATGGGACCAGCTTGTGCCGTATGCACGCAAGATGCTCACAGAAGAGGGGTCATCGACCTGGGATATCCTGCTCGATGAAGTGGGGGATCTGGTCCGGGAACTGGTTGCTTTGCCCGGGCAAACAGGCCGGGTCCTGACCCGCCTGGAACGCGGTGAGCTGGTTGTCAATACGCCGCAAGTCAACCGGCAGATGTATCACCTGGAAGGCGCGGTCAACCGGGTAAGTGGAGCACTGGTGTTTGCAGCATTTTTGTTGGGAGGAGTATTCCTCTATAACGCAGGAGATATAACACCCGCCTATATTTTTTGGGGAATGTCCATCCTTACGATGTTCTGGATGATGTTCTTCTCACGTGGCCATTCCCCCTGGAGGTGATTGTTGCCAAACAAACAGTACATTAAAGAACCCGCGCCGTACTCGGCGCGGGTTTCTCCATTAAACGATTTGTTCTTCCTTCTTCTCGTCCATTTTCTCAAGCGCGGCGTCGATCAGGCTCCGCCAGGCAAGCAGCATTTCCCGGCGCGCTTTTTTTCGATGCTCGATAAAGCCCGGCGGCAGGAATTCCTTCATACTCTCGCGTAATTCCTTGCGTGCCTCCCGGAAATGCTCCCGGACGTCCTCGGGGATCTCATCTTCGAAGCGACGACCTTTCTTTTCGTGCATACACACCTCACTTTCCTACCAGGATTATAAACCTTTTAGTCAGGCATGTAGAGCCCGCCAGATTGCTCGAGCCAGTCCGCCACCCGTTCGACCGCAGCAGGGATATTGTTATCAGAAACATCTAGAGACAGGCAGGGCAGCATGGACCTGGAGATCAACTCGCGCATCAGCTCCTGCTCACGGACAAATGAGC
>JBLNAU010000310.1:0-2861 GCA_050259515.1 Syntrophothermus sp. | reverse complement strand
GGCGAGCAGTCCGCCATGAACGGCGGGATGGAGGGTTTTCACCCGTCCGTGGAGGATCTCAGGTGATTTTGTGTATTCCGCAACCTCGGTGACAGGAATCTGGTTGTCACGAAGCAGCTTTGCCGTCCCACCGGAGGCAAGCAGGCTCCAGCCCAGATCAATGAGGGAACCGGCGAAACTGACCAGCCCGGTTTTGTTATGCACGGAAAGAATTGCAGTTGGCATCTACCACGTTCCTTTGACCGACTCTCGATTGCGTCGGGCGAAAACGGAAGTCGGTCGTTAAGCAGGGATCAAAAATCAATCTAAAAAGTTGGCTCCCGGCGGCTGGTGCAGTGTTTATTAATGATGGAACAGTCTTACTCCCGAAAATATCATGACCATCCCATATTCATCGCAGGCCGCAATGACCTCCTCATCCCGGCTGGAACCGCCCGGCTGAAGCACATATCGCACTCCGCTCCTGGCCGCCCGGTCGATGCTGTCGCGAAAGGGGAAAAAGGCATCCGAGCCCAGGACAACATCGGTCAGACCATCCAGCCAGGCCCGGCGCTCTTCGTTCGTTAGCGGATCGGGGAGGGAGGTAAAAACATTCGCCCAGTTCTTTTTTTCGGCCTCGGTAACGTCCGGCTGGAGGAACTGGTCAATGGCGTTATCACGATCCGGACGCTTGATCCCCTCCTTGAACGGCAGTGAAAGAACGGCCGGGTGGTGTCGCAGCCGCCACAGATCCGCCTTTGAGCCCGCCAGGCGCGCACAATGCACGCGGGACTGCTGCCCCGCGCCAACGCCGATGGTCTGTCCGTCCACCACGTAGCATACCGAATTGGATTGGGTAAATTTGAGTGTGACCCAGGCGATATACATGTCACGTACGGCGGATTCAGTAAGGTCTTTCCTGCGGGTCACAATATTGGCGAGGTCTTCAGCTCTCACCGCCCGATCATTGCGGCGCTGCTCCAGAGTGACACCAAATACCTGGCGGCTTTCTGTGGCCTCTGGCCCGTAATCCGGGTCGATCTGGATAACAGCATATTTGCCCTGCTTCTTTTTCTTCAGGATCTCCAGTGCCTGCGGATCGTACCCGGGAGCGATCACGCCGTCTGACACCTCCCTGCCGATCAGCCTGGCGGTTGGGACATCCACCGTATCGGATAGTGCAATGAAATCGCCAAAGGACGACATCCGGTCGACGCCACGGGCGCGGGCATAGGCGGTCGCAAGCGGGGAAAGCTCCATATCGTCCACGAAATATATCTTCCGCAAAATTTCCGGCAACGGCACAGCCACAGCAGCACCCGAAGGGCTGACATGCTTGAACGAGGCTGCAGCCGGGAAGCCCAGGGTTTGTTTCAGTTCACGGACAAGCTGCCAGGCGTTGAGCGCATCGAGCAGGTTGATATAGCCAGGTGAACCACCCAGGACGTTGATGGGCAGCTCAGCCTCATTTTGCATGTAGACACGAGCAGGGACCTGATTGGGGTTCGTTCCATAACGGAGAGTCAGTTCTTTCATAATTTTCCTTGAGCAAAAGATAATTCTCAACCTGCAGCTATCAATTCTCCCTGCGACCGTTGATATCCATCGCAGGTGGAAAGCAACTTATAGCTACATCTTTAACCTTGCCAATTCATTGGAGATGGCTGTGAGAGTTTCATGGGCATCCGGCAGAGTTTCCAGAGCATGGCGTAAGGTTTGCCGATCCTGATTTTGCAGGCCAAAAATAAAAAACATATGATCGGGGTGTAGGCGCCGGATCTCGCCGATCACAGCCGACCAGGCATCCGGATGATCCTGAAGCTCGCCAATCGTCTGCTCGACGGACAGTGAATGCTTCCCAGCCGGATCCCGATACCCGTATGTCCAGCGATATGTCCCTGATTCCACTTCGATCAGATCATTCTCTTTTCCGGGCAGGCTGACCCGGGCTGTGGCGTTGGGGGGAACGACCACATTGACTTGCATCTCACCATCCAAGATGTGCCAGGAACATTCGGCCATTCCATAAGGAGTCAGATGCCGGGCAGAGGCATGGCTCAAGCCGCCGCCCGGTCGCGGCCGGATCTCGAGGCGGCGATATCCAGGCTCGCCAGGGGCCAGGCCTGCCACGGTACGATGCAGCCAATCAGCGACCGCACCGAGAGCATAGTGATTGAAGGAGGTCATCTCACCGGGATTGATGGACCCATCAGGCAGCATGCTGTCCCATCTTTCCCAGATCGTGGTGGCACCCATGGTGACGGGATACAGCCAGGACGGACATTCCTTTTGAAGTAATAAGCGATATGCCGCAGCCGAATTTCCGGTATGGCATAAGGCATCGCAGATCAGCGGAGTTCCGACGAAGCCCGTTCCAATATGATACCCATCCGCTCGAACCAGCTCGACGAGGCGTTCTGCGGCATGCTGGCGCTGTTCAGGATCAGGCAATAGGCCAAACTCGATCGCCACGGTGTAAGCCGTCTGTGCATCGCTGAGCAAACGACCGGCAGGTGTGACGTATTCGCGACCAAAGGCCTGGCGGACCTCATTCGCAAGGTCGAGATAGTACGCTTCTTTTTCCTTCAAGCCGAGCACGCCAGCAGCCTTGCCCACCAGCTCTGCCGAGCGGGCAAAATAGGCGGTCGCCACCAGATCATGACTGGTTCGGGCGTCTCCCGGTCGCTCCGGCGGTGCCGCCGGGTCCAGCCAGTCGCCAAACTGGAAACCCTGGTCCCAGAGCCGTTTCTCTCCCGCGATCCCGGCGATCCAATCCACCCAGGCAGACATGCTCTCGAACTGATCGGCCAGGACGGCCCGGTCGCCATAACCCTGGTACAAAACCCATGGGACGATCACCGCTGCATCTCCCCAGGCGGCTG